>CAVIYC010000006.1:10427-16100 GCA_963647095.1 Oscillospiraceae bacterium
TTCGTCATCATATCCGACGAATAATTTGGCCAACGGCCCAGCCAAGCCTTCCGACAGCGCGACCATAATCACCGAAGTGACGGATATGAATATCAACGATTTAGACAGCAAAGACTTCATTTCCGCTTTGTTTTTGGCTCCGTAATGATATGAAGTAATCGGCGCCGCGGCGATGGCAAAGCCCATAAATACCGCGTTGAAAACCGTCAAAAGATAAGCTAAAACCCCATAAGCCGCGACTCCGTCGTTTCCGATCAAGCTCAACAATTGGCGATTGTACAAAATAGAAACCACGGACATCGCGATGTTGGTCAGCAATTCCGAAGAGCCGTTTCCGCAGACGTTAAGCAAAGCCCTAAAGTCCGTTTTGTATTTGCAGAAACGCAATTTCGACGAATTTTTGGTGCTGAAATATATCAATGGGATCACCGATCCAACGACCATGGACGCCAAGGTGGCGGCCGCTGCGCCTCTCAATCCCCAACCCAAAGCCCCGACGAATATGCCATCCAATACGATGTTGGTGCATCCGGCGGCCAAGGTGGTGATCATTCCGAATATCGGCTTTTCGGCCGCGTTGAACAATCCTTGGAATTCATATTGCAACATGGCGAAAGGCAAAGCCGCAAAGAGCCATCTTCCATAGATAATCGCATATTCCAAAGTTTCGTCATCCGCTCCCATCAATTGGGCGATTTGCGGAGTCAAAGCAAAGCATATTCCCCCGACTATCACACCCGTTACGGCCGTGGCGATTACGGTCATGGTGAAAACCTGGTTGGCTTTTTCTTTGTTTCCTTCGCCAAGCAATTTCCCAATCAAGGCCGAACCGCCGGTTCCGAACATGAAACCGATGCTGGTGACTATCATTACCGGAGGCCAAATCAAATTGATGGCGGTAAAAGGGGTTTTCCCGGAATAGTTGGACACGAATAAACCGTCTATCACGGTATAAATGGACATGAAAACCATCATCAAAATAGACGGAAAGACGAAACGAAGTAGTCTTTTGAAGGTGAAATGATCGCTTAATTGAATGGGATCTTTGGGCGTTTTTTTCATAAATCTCAGGCTCCTTAAGCCTTTGACACTATAACCGAACTTATTATTAAAGCAAGCAAGTAAAGAACTTGCTTACGAGTTTCTCTCTAGTAAAATAGCCCATGTATGGAAAAAAAGAATTCTGAGAAAAACGAAAAAGCGAAACGCTTCTTTTCTCTTTTGAAAGAGAAATTGATGACCAGCACCAACGGTATGGCCATCGGTTTGTTCGGCACTTTGATAATCGGCACCATCATCGGTTTGTTCGGCAAAATACCAGGCGCTGAGATAATCGACACCTGGGCAACGTATATCAAAGGCCTTATGGGCGCCGGCATCGGCCTTGGCGTAGCCTTGGCCTTGAAATACAACGGCGTTACGGCGGTGGCGGCCATGGTGGCGGGATTTATCGGTAACTACGCCTTCTCTTGGGCCAAAAACGCCGAAACCGGAAAGTTCGTCGGACTCTATTCGATAAGCGATCCTTTGTCTTGCTATGTCGCCGTTTGCTTGGCTTTGGTGGCCATTAAATACATCATGAGAAAGAAGACGCCGGTGGACCTCATATTGATTCCATTGGTCGGTTCGATCGTGGCCATCCTTTATTCTTTCTTGTTGGCTCACTGGATTCATTACATCACCATCGGAATCGGGGAATTGATCAGAATTTCCTTTAACGCCGTGCCGGTTTTGATGTGCATCATCATCTCGGTTTTGGTTGGAATGGCTTTGACCGCCCCAATCTCTTCCGTTGCCATTTGTGTGGCCATACAAATCGGAAACGTTCCTTTGGCGGCTACGGCGGCTTTGATTGGCTGCTGCACCCAAATGGTCGGCTTTGCCGTCCATACGGCCAGAGACAATAAATGGGGAAGCGTTTTGGCGGTTGGTCTTGGCACTTCGATGCTTCAATTCAAAAACATCATCAAAAAGCCTTTGATTTGGGTTCCGACCATCGTCGTTTCGGCTATATTGGGGCCGTTAGCGATGCTATTTCCGATAGAAGGTCAAACATTTTCGGCTTCGGCATTGTCCGTTGGAGCGGGAATGGGCACTTCGGGATTGGTCGGCCCGCTTAATTTCCTAGGCGAATTCAATTACGATTGGAGAGTCATCTTGATGATTCTTGGTTTCTGTGTCATCGTCCCTGGGATTTTGGTTTTCTTGATCGATTTGCTCTTTAGGAAATTGAAATGGTTCAAGAAGGGCGATTTTTCTTTGAAAAATGACATCAATTGACGAATAGCGATGTATTTTTCTTGGTTTTTGATTATTTAAGCGACTATATTAAATCAACATGAAAAAAGAGCCGGGGAAATTTTTGAAAGCTTTGCCGAACATAATAACGTGCATACGTTTGGTGGCTTCGGTAGTGCTTATTCCTTTGAGCGTGACGGAGCATACGATCGCCTTTTATGTCATTTACGGCGTCTGCGGCCTAACGGATCTTTTGGACGGCGCGATTGCCAGGGCCACGCACACTTGTTCCAAACTTGGCTCTAGGTTGGACAGCGTCGCGGACATAACTTTCTTGGGCGTCATGGCTTATAAGATCATCCCCCATTGCATCGGCAGATTGACCATTGGCAACTGGGTGGTTATCGGAATACCGACTTTGCTTCATCTTTGTTCTTATTTGGTCTGCGTCTTCAAATTCAAAAAATTGTCTTCCTTGCACACTTACGCGAACAAAGTGATGTCCGCGTTGATATTCTTGTTCCCCTTCACCTTGATCGGTGACTACGCTCCGCTGTATCAAAATTACGTTTACGCCGGCTCGGTCTTCGCCATCTATTCCGGCTTGGAATGCTTGCTCATTCATTGCATAGCCAAACGTTACGACCCCAAAAACCAATCCATATGGGTGGTCAAAAAGAACGAGAGGGAATATTTGACTAGTCATCCGGAAGGGAATGACGCCAAAGAGGAAAACAAAGAAGAAGAACAACGTCCCGAATGATGGGGCGTTTTTCAATCGTCCGCCTTGTTGTTCACGATCCTGGCCGGGGTGATTCTCTTTAACATCAGCATCGGCAGCAAGGTGAACAATGCAAATAAGAGGATTACCGCGAAATAAACCAAGACAAAGATGCCAAAATGGAAATAGAAGATATTGAAATATTTGAGTTTTATTTCCATGAAAGAGGCATAGCTCTTGGTAACGAGGTAGTTGGCCAAGGAAAAGAACGGGGCGGCCAACAAACTAGTCAACACAAGCGACGACCCGCCCAATATGAGGTTCTTTGACAAGAACAAGGCCATTATGTCGTTGTCGTTCATGCCCAAGGATTTATAGACGCCGATTTGATATTTGTTCTTTTTGATGTTTAACATCGAAGAAAGGAGAATCCAGCCAATCAAAACCGCGGCGATAACCATCTCTATGGCGAAAAACAGGCTATGGAACACATTCAATGTCTTATCGATTAGCTGGTAGACGGAATTGTCCATATTCCAAAGAGAAAGGCCGTTATTCACGGATTTTTGCAAGGTATACATGGAATTCTTGTCATATATGGGAATCAATTTCCCTATTTTCATCGTTTGGATGGATTTTAGTTTGGCCAACGTTTTTTCGTTGATGATGGAAGAGCCATCGCTTCTGCCCACCACTTTCAAAGGAACGATTTCTTCTATTGCCCCATCCGCGCTTTGATCGCTGGTTTTGACGATATAAATCGTATCGCCGATAATGCTCTGCTTATTGGCTTTGACGCACAATTTGTCGTAAAAGTCTTTAACAATCGATATTGCGTATTCGTTATCGTATTTGGGATCTAATTTGTAATTGTTGGAATAATTGTACCTATCGCCTATGGAGAATTGCCTGTCGTCCTTGGATGGGGTCGCGTCCAAAGATATGAACAATCCGCCCAAATATGCCATTTGCCTGGCTTTGTTGCTTCCGTTTTTGATCAAATCGTAAAAAGACGGATTCAACGAAAAAGAAAGGGACAGCTCTCCGTTATATATTTGGGCGTAATAATCGGTGAATTCATCGCTGGAAGCAAAATCCACCATCTCGGCAGATGGGAATTCATCGGCCTTTAATTTTTCGTATTTTCCCACCAAATCCGCGTATCTTTCCTTGTAGTCGGTTTTGATGATCGCCCCAATCGAGGCGTTGGAAAAGCCGTTTATCGCGCCCAAGTTGGAGCTATAAGCTTTGTAATTCCCAATCAAATCGTCGTAAGTGTAGTCTTTGATTCCGTAGTAGGTATCCAAAATGGAATCCGCCGAATAATCGGTGATGACCAATTTCTCGCAATTTTCATCATTTAACCCTTCCAACGATCCGGCCAGAACCTCCAATTCCCCGCCGTTAGAGAAAGTCTTTTTCAAGAAATCTTCCGTGACGACCGCGGTTCCCAAGGTACAAGAAGAATAGAATCCGTGCGCGTTTATGTATTTCTGAACGTCGTTGGCGATTCTGTTCATTTCGGTCATATAAGCGAATTTGGACGAATCGAAGGAAATGGTGTGATTGATCACTTCGTAGCTTTCCGCTTCTTCGAACAATCCATCGTTTTCCTCTTTCTCCAAGGACTTGAAGTAACTGAATTCGTCGTAGCCTTCACCGGCGGTGCCCAAATTCGACACCAACGCATATCTCCTGTCGGTGTAGTCGTTGTTGTCGAAATAGAGTTTGCTTGGCGTGAAGCTGACGAAAGATTGGATGAGAATGAACAAGGTTATCAGCAAAGAATGGCCGATGGTCTGGAAAACAGAGGTCTTCTTGGAGGTCGCTATATATTTTTTGCAGAGGTCTTTCTTCCTATCGCGATTCAAAGCATATGTCTTGGCTAAGAATGGGGTTTTGATCTCTTCTTTTCTGTTTTCGTAAGGGACGAAGCCTTGGTCTATTTGGATTATTTCGTCTATTTCGCCAGCCTTGGCTTTGTCTCTTAATAACTCTAGCTCCTCTTGGCTTACTTTCTTTAAATACGGGATATAAGCCGTCTTCCCGATTATCTTGAATTCGTTGAAATAGCCTTCTTTTCTTATTTCGTCTCTTTCTATCTTTCCCGAAGCGATGGTTATGCGCCTATCGGCGTAAAAGATAGAAGAATCGTAATCGTGGCTAACCATGAAAACCAGGCAATCTTGGCTGGCTTTTTTAAGGATGGATAAAATAATCTGGGTGGTCTCTTTGTCCAAGTTTCCGGTCGGCTCGTCGCATAGGATCATCTTGGGCTTTTTGATCAAGGCCCTGGCGATGCCGACCCTTTGTTTCTGGCCGCCCGACAATTCGTATGGATATTTGTTCGCGTATTCCTCGATTCCCAAATCCTTCATCAAAGAATCGAGGCGTTCTTCTTTGTTTTCGGAATCGTCTTTGATATCCAATGACAAAGCGATGTTGTCTTTGACGGTAAGCTCGTTCAGCAACTGATAATCCTGAAAGATGAAGCCGCAGTAAGACGAACGGTAATAATCGATGTCTTCCTTGCTGAAGTCTTTGATTGATTTGCCGTCTATCGATATTTCCCCTTCTGTCGGGGAATCCAAGAGACCCAGGATATTCAACAAAGTGGATTTGCCGCTGCCGGATTTCCCAAGCGCATAAACGAATCCTTTGTCTGGCAAAACGAAACTGACGTCATCTAAAGCTTTTGTCTCTTTTTTGTTCTT
>CAVIYC010000007.1:0-11610 GCA_963647095.1 Oscillospiraceae bacterium
CTATTAGTTTGTTGATCAAATAATCGGGCCTTGAATTGCCAAATTGGTTCATTTTGGCGACGATGTCTTTGTATTTCGTCGTCCCAGAGCCAATGATGGAAACCAAATCATTGAGCAGCTCTATCTTGTTTGTTTCCGAGAGAATCATTTCATTGATTTCGTGTTCCAGGATGGAGTCTTCTTTGACGATCAAATCGATGATGTTTTGATCCGCGCTTTTCAAAGGATCGATCAAAGAGTTGAAATAAGGTATTCCGCCAAACACGGAATACATCTTTATTTTGTCTTCGTTGGCGTAGTTCGGATAAAAGAATGAAGACATATAATAATCAAAAGGCTTGATCAATAAGATATGTTGGAATCTCCCGTAAGAATGAGAACCGAATTCGATCATTTTAGTCATCAACGTCACATAGGAGCCGGAAACGATCAATTTAAGGCGAGAATCATTTTTGTATTTGTCGATGGCGAGAGCCAAGGCCGATTCGATGGAAAAATCATTTTCGAGCAAGAAAGAGAATTCGTCGATTATCAATACGAATTCATGCTCGATGGAATATTTGAACGCATAATCGAAGAATTCGTCGAAAGATCCAAAAACGAGATTCTTAAGCGAAAAGGTGTCGGAAAACACCTTCGTGATTTTCTCCAAATTCACCAAAGCGGAAGATTTCTTGCATTCGAAAAACACGATTGGCAATTGGCAGCCATCCAATGATTGCCTAATCGTTTCGGATTTGCCCACCCTCCTTCTTCCATAAACAAGGATCGTTTCCAATTTGTCGCTATTTAAGGCGCTTCTTATTTCTTTAAGTTCTTCTTCTCTTCCTATGAACATGGCAATTGTCCTCCATGGATACGATATCACATGTTCATTTTTTGTGCAAATCGATTTGCACCAAACTCATTTGCACAAAAAAACATCGATATAAACTTTAAAAAAGACCTCATGAAGTTGAGGTCTCATGTGTTTCGGCTGCTATTCATTGGCCTTTAGAACCTTTTCATATTCCAATCCGTACCAGTGATCTGAAGAGGTAGCCTTGATGGAATCTATTATGAACTGGGCGGCTTTGTCCGCGCTTAATTCCAACGAATCCCCATTAAGATAATTTCCAATCGCGACGGAGGAGAATATGTCTCCCGAGCCATGGTAGGACTTCTCTTCCTTGTTTTTCAATATCGCGGACGATTTGTCGTTTTCCATTACAAAGGCCCCCAATTGGCCTTCTTTGGAATATGAGGTGAGGATTATGTTTTTGGCTCCCAAACGTTTCAATCCCTTTATTAGTTCATTTATATAGTCGTCCGAATATGATTCTTCATATTTGTTGCCGGTCAAGAACGCGGCCTCGGTGATATTGGGGAGAATGAGATCTGCTTGAGAAACCAGCCTCTTCATTCCTTCTACGATATTTTGGTTAAGGGCGGGATATAGTTTCCCATTGTCCGCCATCGCGGGATCGACGATGAACAGTCCGTTTTTCTTTAGTAGATTCTTTTTTATTTCCAATATGAGATCGAATTGCCTTTCGTCTCCTATATAACCCGTGTATATCGCGTCGAACTTCAGATTGAGCTTTTCCCATTGCTTGACGATCTTTTCCATCTCGTTGGTGAGATCCAAGCAAGTGAAGTCTTTAAAACCCGAGGTATGATTCGAAAGCAAAGCGGACGGTAGGATTACGGTTTCGTGCCCCAAAGCGCTTAATATGGGCAAGGCCACGGTGCAGGAGCAAGACCCGTAGCAAGATATGTCTTGGATGGTTAATATTTTCATTTTATTTGCCTCCGACCTCTTTGATTCGTATGGCGAATATTCTAGGTCAAATGACTTAAAGATTTCCACTTAGACGATAAATAAAAGGGCTTTTATAAGTCTTATATCTCATCTATTTTCATGGTTTTTTCGCGTTTTTCGTCATTTCTTCCCTTGACGGGTTTTCTCCTTAAATATGGCTCAAAACGCGTCGCGTTTGGCCTCTTTTGGCCTCTACAATCGATAGAATGCCCCTTCTATTAATCAAAGAGACTATATAGAGAGCGGATTTACAAAGTATTTGTATACTTTTGCCTAGCCAAATGGCAGAAAGGGCAAAACGACATGAAGAAAAACTTGATGGTTGCTATCGGCGTTGGCGTTTTGGCCGCCGGAGCCGGAGCGGGCGCCGGAGTCTATTTGGCCAAGGAGCTCAAACCCCCGATAACCGTAAACGAGGGACTGAATGGGGCGGATTACGAAGCGGACGTCGATGCGGCTTGGAAGAAATACAAGAAAGCCCAAACCAGCGGAAACTTCATCGCTACGATGACCCCCGATGAGCTCATCAACTGCAGCTACAAGGTTTACGACGACAAAGAGAAACACCACGCGATGACCGTCGGCTATTCCATCGCCTCGACCTTGGGGTTAAACGTAAACCAGAGGATACTTGGCACCTTCATAAAGGACGGAGACAAGTTCTTCGAGGAGCAATCATCCAAATCCAACTTGGTCCAATTGAACAACCGTTTCTGGGAAGACGAAAAGAATACGTTGTGCTATTGGGGCAAGGATGCGAATTGGGACAGCTACAAGCCCTATTCCATCACCAACGAGAAATATCAGGAGCTCATGGGTTCGAACGTATCCCGGAGCCTAAGGTACATCGTTTCCGACAAAACCGTCCTTTATGGGAAATTGAACAACACGAGCTTGGGGCTTGAAACCACCCGCGCCGTAAAAAGCGAGGATGGGACCAAAATCGTGGTCGATGTCGAATTGGACACCCAAAAGTCGGTCTGCTACTACGGACAGCAGATGAAGACGATGTCCGACTTGTATTCCCACCCAACCTTCAAATACGTTCATCTTATCGTGACGATGTCTGCTGAAGACCTCTTCCCCGAGAGCATGATCGTCTACGAAGGCTATACGGCTACCTTATCCAGCGGGATATCCTCCCCTTGCGATAGCCGTTGCAAAACCGTTTACTATTCCGACGGAACCGAAGCCATGCCCGAATTGCATGCCACCTTCGAATATCCGACCGAATTGTAATAAAAAATCGCTTATTAAAAAGGAGATTTCATGAAAAAAGAACAGAAAAAGCCCGCGGGCAAAGCCAAAAAGATCATTGGCATGTCCGGCTTATTCATCGGTATCTTTGGCGTGACCGCCGCCGGGACATTCTTCTTGATCCCGCAAGATAAAAACGTGATTCCCGCTCCGGATGATGCGGCTACCGAATTGACCGGATCCCAGAAATTGATGCAAAACATCGTCGATGGGGTAAGCACCGGACTCGGCGCGACCGTCAAAGAAGGCATCGTCGTCTTGGATGGCAAAAAGGAAGGCTATTCCAACAAATTGGATTTAAAGGAAACCAACCTCAAATTCAAAATGGATGGATTGAACATCCACGACATTGACTTGATCGCCGATGCCAAGGTCGACTACAACGGCAAAACCCGCGGATTGGGATTCTCGTTGTATGACGATGAGATTTACTTCAATATCAAAGATTATGATAACGACACTTGGGATCTTAAATATAAGGTCTCGACCGCGGCTTACGATACCAACGAAGTCGATCCCAGCACCGGTGGCGTAACGCAATATAGCTACGGTAAGTTGGACTGGTTGATCGAAGATATCGTATCCATCTTGACTGATGAAGACGTAAGCATCAGCTTCCCTTCCATCGGGGATGCCATAAACGGATCATCGGATTCATCTGGTTCCGAGCAAACGAGCGAGAGTTCATCGGGAAGCTCGATCGACGCTCAAGCCATCTTGGATTCCATGAACGGAATGGAGGAAGACACTGAATTAGCCACGGCCTCCGGCGCAACCCATTATTACAATTGGGATTTGGCTTTGGGAGACAAGACCTTGGAATTGGGTCTTAGGGCCGACTCCGATTATCAATTGTCTGGCGTGGATTTCCCGCGTATCAGCTCAGATGGCTCTCAAGACGTCGTTGATGACTTAGTCGGCGGAATGGACTTCAGGGTTCAGCTCGAAATAGCCACCAATAATTTGGAATTCGGGGCTCCGACGAACGCCGCCGATTACCATGACTTGGTAAATTCGGTCAAATTGTTCGAAAAAGTCGCCCATATGGCCGGCTCGATGAAATTCGGCATGGGCCTCGACTTGGACCTCTCTTACGAAACCGAAGGCGAAACCGCCTCGATATACAAATTCGCCAAGGACGGATTGAATGATTCGGCCAAATTGACCTTGGACGCCAACGTGGACGGCAAAGGCATGAAATTGAACGCCTTGGACGCCGATCTCAACTTCATCCACACAGACGGCGAAACCAATGAGAGCAAGCAAAGCATCTCCGCTTCTTATCTAGATGAAAATTCCGATAAAAGCATGTACCTCAACTTGAACAACACCTTGAAGGCCAAGACCAACAAGACGATGCTCGACGAAGTGGTCGGCTCCATCAAAGGCGCCATGAAGAGCGATCCAGTGACCGCCTCCGACGCCGCCGCCGAAGAACAAAAAACCGAAGAGCAGGTCCAAAAGACCGAATCGGCCATCGCCACGGCCATCCAAGCGGTCAAAGACAGCAAATTCATCACCGGATTGGACAATGGCGTTTACGACTCCGCCTTGGACTTCATCAAATCCATCACGGTTACTGACAATAAGATCGAAATCGTTCTCAGCTTAGAGCCTATTGGCATCAAGACCGGGAACGCCGATCATAAGGACATCGTCATCACTTTGGCGGAAGATGAAGATGTTACTAACGATCCATTGTTGACCGTTGAATTGAACAAGATCCAATTCGCTTCCTTCACGGTGGACGGAGCCTTGAATGTCATCGATTATTCCGAAGTCTCAGCTCCTAGCGACAAAGACACCTATCAGGAAATGTATCATCTTAAGAGCGTCACCGACCAGGTCTTGGACATCGTCGATTCCAAAAAAGCGACCGTGACCTTGGATGGCGGATTCAAGTTCGCCGAAGAATCCGAGACCGGATTCGACATCGACGGAAAGATCGCCTTGGATGCCTCTGAGACCAACAACCTCAAGAGTGGCGTCGCCATCGACGTTACTGAGACCGAAGAGAAATTCACCCAACACCACAACATCAAAGCCGACATCGCTCAGGAAGAAGTCACTGCCGACGATGCTTCCGCTTACGATACGCGCGCATTCTTCTCTTATGATTCCACCAACCCAGCCGGCATGACTGAGTATCATACCGATCCCAAGACCACGGATCCCATCAAAGGCACGATGTCCGTCGGATACATGATGGAAACGGTCCAAAACATCATCGATTGGTCTTCCAATAGCTTGGATAATCGCTTCAGCCGTATCTCCAGAGCTATCGGCAAAACAGGCGAAAACGCCTTAATCAATGATTTGACCAACGGCAAATACTTCGCTTTGGCGGATCTAAGGGTCATCAAGTCCTTCACCACCAGCGCTAGCCAAGACACGATCGTCATCAACGCCAGTTCCTTGGGATTGGACAAAGACGTTACCCTCAACATCAATTTCGATAACGAGGGAAAGATCGCCTCATTCGACATCATTTCCGAATTAGGCGCCAACAAAACCAATATCCTTAACATGAATATCGGTCTCAGAAACGCCTGCGCTCCCGCCGACTTGCAGGTCTTGGAAGATCATGATTCCAAAAATTATTGCAACTACGACGTCGTCATGGATATGGCGGATTACGCCGTCAACACCACGACCGTCGGCGCCATCAAAGAAAACGACCACGGCCAGACCACCTTGGGCCTTGAAGCCAAAGTCGACATCGGGCTTGGCGATTACACCTTCAACGCCTTGACGATGGACGGAGCCTTGTCCATCGACGGAGCTCAGTTGCAAGCGGTCGCCAACCTCAACAACGTCCCGACCATCAAGGGATTGAACGCTCCTGAAGACGATAAATATTTCCGCGGTCACGAATACGAAGGAAGCAGAGACGCTTCGTTCTACTACTACGCCGATGGCTTAGAGACAAACGACGAAGTCATGATGACCAGAGATTCCAGTTATGGCAAACTCCGCAACGTCAAAGACAGCGTGAGAATGTCCGGAGACATCTTCAAAGACGATGTCGGCGGCTGGTTGCTCGAATACTTCTTGGGCGTCGATTCTTCGCTCTTAACGAAAGATGACGCCACGACCGAAACCACGGCCGATGAAGAAACCGAGACTTCTTACGGCTTGCCTCTGGAAAAAGCCATCCACGTGATGGACGTCTTCCATGGAATCGAAGTCAAAGAAGAAGACGATTCCAAGGCCAAGACCTATGTCGTCGACTTGGATTTGGGCAAATTGGGATTCGGATTCTTAGGCCACACCTACCTCAAGGTCGGTGCCGACACGGTCACGGATAGCGATGGCAATACCTTCAAGTCCTTGACTGGGTTGAACCTCGAAGTGAATTTGGCTTTGGCTGGCGAATTAAAGGTTGCGAAAGCCGTCGTCGATCTCTCGATCACCAACCTCAAGAACAGCACTTACACCAACATCTGGAACGAGACTGAGCAAGAAGGCTACTTCAAGTACTTCTGCCCGACCGTCGTTATCGATGGAAATGAAGTCTATGGCGAGCCTACAAATTATGGTTATGTTTCTTCCGACGGAACTTATAACCAGAACCACGTCATAAGAGAAAAAGGCAAAGCCGGAAACTACTACGCCAAATAACAAAATTTAACCAGGGGTGCCCTTCGGGGCATCCCTTCTTGGGAGAAAACATGCAGAAAGCAAGAAAGGCAAATAAGAAACTGCTGACCGCTATCACGGTCGCTTTGTTGCTTTCTTCATGTTCTTTCCAAGCCAATTACGACGTCAAACACAAGACCGACGACAATGGCTATAACGCTTATTCCAAGGTCGATGGGGATAACCGCGAGCGTTTCCTCTCTTCCTTTACCACGAACTTAACCGATGGCTTTGCTTTCGTCATCGACGAAGCGGAATGCCGTTTGGGAAAGAATTTCAACAACATCCTATCCATCAAGGAACCATATAAGGCCACTGGCGAATTCAAGGTCAACGGCCTTTCTTTGCATCAGGTCGAATTCGACGTGAATTTGCCGATTGACTATAACGGCTTGGTCCGCGGACTCCAGCTTACCTTGGCGGACGAGAACCTATATATGGCTATCTATAGCCAGGATGATGCGACTTCATATGATTTCAAATATAGAGTGAGCGTCGCCCCTTATGACACGGTGGACGAAAACGGGAATTCTATGGACGACGTCACCGGCGGGACTTACCGTTACGAATATGGCGATTTGGATTGGGTCATCGACGACATATTGGAATCCTTGTCCGACAAATTCTTGAAGGTCGGCGAAGAAAAGAGAAAATCCAGCTTCACCTTTGACGCCAAGGAAGTCATCGATTCCTTGGAAAACATGGAAGAAGGCGTTTTGAACAACGCGCCTTATTTCGTTTGGAATTTGCCGATTGGCGAAAAAACCTTCAATTTGGGGCTAAGGGCCGATCCTTTGACTTATCAATTGACGGGCATCGATTTCCCCAGCAAATCCCAAGGCGGATATTATGACATCTCTTCCGACACGAAAATAAAAGCCTCCATCTCCGTTTTGACCGGGGAGGTGACGGATATTTCCGCCCCAAGCGACGCGAACGCTTATACGAGCTTAGTGGATTCCATGGCCATTTGGCATAAGGTCATCGATTACGCGAACGCCCAGAAATTCTCCGTTCAGACCCGCGGGGAAGGCTTGTTGCTCACCCATGTGGAAGAAGCCTTCGAAGGAGACGGAACGTTCTTTGGCACCGAAGAAATCAACGAGACGGCGAGATTGTCTCTAAGGGCCGACATCGACGTCACCGACAATGACTTGCAGTCTTTATATTGCGACGTGGATTATTCCTTTGGCGGGTTGCATCAAGTGATAAACGGAATGATGAACGGATCCGCCACGGACGCCTTCGACGAAGTCTATATGGCCATCAACGACTTGCAGAAAGCCAAGACTTCCAAGACCGTCTTGGATTCGATGGTCGGCTCCCTCAAAGATTTGATCGACAACATGAGCGGAGAATCTAGCTCCAAGAAATCTTCCGGCGGAGGTTTGGCCGCCTTAGGTGGAAAGCTTACGGACGCCATAAACGCCGTGAAGAATTCTTCCGGCATGGAAAATATCACCGACGAGAATTACGAAGACCTTATGGGCGCCATCACGGTGTTTAGAGGTTCCATGGACGATATCGTCGTCACCTTGGATTTGACGGTATTCGGAATGGAGGGAACCATAACCCTCCATCTCATCGGCGACGAAAGCAATCTTTCGGTCGGCTATTTGAAGTTCGACAACGTGTCCGTCGATCCTTTCACCGTCTCCGGCGAAATCGACGTCATCCCTTACGAAAGAACCCCAATGAGCGACGAGGAGAAAGCCAAATACGTCGAATTGAGGCACCTTGAATCCTTGTCGGACCAGTTCGTCAAGATTTCCGAGACCAAGCAAGTGAAGTTGGGCGTGGAAGGATATGTTTTGAAAAAAGACACGACTTCCGTCGCGACGAACAAAGTGGTCGGAAACAAAACCAACGTGCCCAACAACCAGGGTTTCACCTTCAAGGGAACGGTGGGCTTTAACGGAAACGAGAACCAAAGCACCGGTTCGATCACCATCGTCGACCGCAAAGAAACTTACGTCAACGACCACAACGTGATGTTCGACATAACCGGCAAAGAACCGAAGGACGACAACGGGGATTGCACCCAAACGGATTCCCAGGTTTACACTTCCAACGATCCTTCCACCAAGTGGATGTTGTTTGAATACAATTCCAAGAACGCCAGCGGCTACGCCTCTTCGGAGAACAGGACTCAGCCTAGTTCCTCGTCCGGATTGAAAGGCAGGTTCGCCATGCATTCCGTGACTGGCATGTTGGATGTCATCGAGACTTTGTTTGGCTCGGATGACCCTCGTTTGGACCGCATCACCGGATTGATCACCAATATGTTCATCAATTCCGTGATCGGCGATTTGATCACCGGAAAATATTACAAAGTCATCGGATCCGATTTGATCACTTCCATCACCTTGGGCGCCAAGCAAGACGTTTTCGAAATGCCCGCCAGCTTATTGGGCGGCGAAGCGGCGATGAAAATCATCGTCAATTACAAGAGCGACGTCACCAAATCCGACGGACGCGTCGTAGGCGGGGAAATCGAATCCTTGGAAGTCGAGCTTTCCTTTGGCGAATCCAACGTTTACGCGAAGATAGACGTTCTCGGATATCAGATGCAGGCGATGAATTTCGTGAGCAATTCCATAACCGACTTCACCAACTATTCTTCTTTGAAGACCTTCGCCGAATATGCGACCAATATGTTCTTGGTCGGAGACAAGGTAACCACCTCGAGTGGAAAAGAGGTCATTAGGTCTTCTTATAGAATCGAAGGCACCGCCAGCGCCAAAGTCCTTGGCATCAGCTTCAACATAACCTTCAAAGTGTTTGTGCGCGTTGAGGGGGCGGATATCAAAATAGTCGCTTATTTGACCATTCCGGAAGTCACCGGCGCGACCACGAACTTCTATTTGGGAACCCGTTACGTGAATATGGTTTACCATACTTCTGGCAATAACGACGACTACTTGATGATCGATCGCTTCGACGAAAGGAAGACCGCCGACGACAAGCATTATCAGACGAAGATAAAACCCAGCACTCTCAAAAACACCAATTATAGTTTGATGGATTATATTTTGGCCGATGGCATGGGCTTGACCGATTCGATATTGAACAGCATCAACACCAGCTCTTCCGACACCGAACAGGCTTTGCACGCGGAAGACCTCATCACCGGATTCTCCTTCAACAACAATTTGTCCAGCCCCGAATGGTATTTGGATTTGCATACCGCCGCTTTGCTGCACAACGATACGATCGGCGACATCAAATTGACTTTGGCTGGCACAAACGCCGGCGGAAAGAACCTCTTTTACAGCGCCAAAACCAGATCTCCGATCGAAATTAGCATTTTGGATATCAATTTCAATGCCCAAATAACCAATTTCACCGACAACAGCAACGGTTATCGTTATTGCTGGAACGATTCGGTGTCCAATGTCGCCTATAAGCTCGGAACCAAAAAAGTCCTGTGGGTCAAATACGACATCATCGAATTCACGACTTACAACAACAATAGCTTCTACGACAAAATAATGTCGGATTTCGCCTCTCTTCCGGTGAACCCGAAACCAAGCAACCACTTATAATTTTCTTGTTGTAAAGTTCTCATTCATAAGTTAAGTTTAAGGCACTTATGGAAACATTATCGGAAATCATCGGCAAGAACCTGATGGTCCTTCGCAAAGCGAAAGGGCTCACTCAGATGCAACTGGCCGAAGAAATACATTATTCGGACAAATCTATATCCAAATGGGAAAACGGCTACGCCTTGCCTTCCATCGACGTCTTGATGGATTTGGCGGGATATTATGGCGTCACGCTCGATTATCTTTGCACGGCCCAAAACGAGGACGATATCGTCGCCCTCATAAACGACGAGAACCACAAGACCAGGAGGTTCACCATACGACGCAACAAGATATTGTTGATGATCATATTCGCTTTCGCGGTATTGCTTGCCGCCGGCTTTATCCTCATCTCCGACTTCATAAACAACATATATGGCGAAAAAGGCCATTATTGGTTGATTATGGTTTGGGCTACGGCGGTGGTCTTCCTCGGCGAAGCCATAATGGCCAAAATCTTCTTCAAGAACAAATGGCTGGTCTTCTCCTTCGCTTCGGCGTCCATGTGGATCGTCATATTGGCCTTCTTATTGCATTATCAATTATGGATGGGAATAAACGTATGGTACGTCATTCTCGCCGGCATACCAATCCAAGCCATCTTCTTATTGGTGGTCTTCTGGAAGAGGGTAAACAAGAAATAGCAATCGAAAAAGAGGCTTTTGCATAAGCCTCTTTTTTGTTGCTCGTCAGTCCTCGTAATGCGTCCAAACGGACAATATTCTTATATATCCCTCATACGAGATTCCATCTTTGATTAATGGGGTTTTCTCAACTTCGTAAACCAACCTATGCTGGATGTTTATCCTTCTTGAATAGAGACCCGACAAATCTCCGATCAGTTTTTCGTAAGGAGGGGGATTCTTGAATGGATCAGACCTTATGGTTTCGATCAATTGTTTCAGTTTTGGGCCAAGATGGGATTCTTTTATTCTTTCAAGGCCTTTGAGGGACTTTTTGGAAAATAACACATCCCACATCAAAGATTGACCTCTTTCGCGTCCACGGCTTCGTCAATGGATTCTTTCTCGCCTTCTTTAATATCGTCGTAAGTTCCTTTGTGGGACATGATATATATCGTCTCGACCAACGAATTGTAATCTTCTTCCGAAAGAAGGACGGCGTTTTTGCCTTTCGAATTGGTGATCAATATCGGCTCGGAGCCGTTATTCACTTGTTCCACGGTTTTGTATATGTCTTTCCTTACATTGGTTATAGACAAAGTTTTCATGTTTTTACCTCTTTTCTTATTTTATCAAGGCGATGAGCGTTCTCAATATGTAGCGTACGCTTTTGCGAACTTTTAATATGAGAGAAACAAAAAACGGA
>CAVIYC010000007.1:11620-16073 GCA_963647095.1 Oscillospiraceae bacterium
GAGACGCGAAGTCTCCGTTTTGCGTTGTCATATCCTTATTTCTTGAGGTTATAGAAGGCTTTGATGCCAGGATATTCGGCGTCTTTGCCAAGCTCTTCTTCGATGCGGAGCAACTGATTGTATTTGGCGATACGATCGGTGCGGGACATCGAACCGGTCTTGATTTGTCCGGCATTCAAGGCCACGACCAAATCGGAGATGGTGGTGTCTTCGGTTTCGCCAGAGCGGTGGGAGACTACGCAGGTGTAGCCGGCGCGCATGGCAAGCTGGCAGGTATCCAAGGTTTCGGTCAAGGTGCCGATTTGATTCAATTTGATGAGAACGGAATTGGCGATGCCCTTTTCGATGCCCTTTTCGACATAGACCTTGTTGGTGACGAATAAGTCGTCGCCGACCAATTGGACTTTCTTTCCGACTTTGTCGGTGAGGAGTTTCCAGCCATCCCAATCGTTTTCGGCCAAAGCGTCTTCGATGGTGATGAGAGGATATTTCTCGACGAAGGAAGCGATGAGGTCAACCATTTCCTCGGAGGTCAATTCGCCGCCTTTGGAACGCTTGAGCTCATATTTCTTGGTGTCGGGATTATAGAATTCGGAAGAGGCCAAATCCATGCCGAGCATGATGTCTTCGCCAGGTTTGTAGCCGGCGAGCTTGATGGCTTCGACCAAGACTTCGAGAGGCTCTTCGTTGCTCTTTAAGCCATTGGGGGCGAATCCGCCTTCGTCTCCGACGGCGGTGATGTCGCCGCGCTTCTTCAAGATGGTGCGCAAAGCGTTGAAGGTCTCAGCGCCCATTTGAATGGCTTGGTGGAAGGATTTGGCGCCAACGGGCATGATCATGTATTCTTGGAAATCGACGGAAGAATCGGCGTGCTTTCCGCCATTGATGACGTTCATCATCGGGACGGGGAGCTGTTTGGCGTTGGGTCCGCCCAAATAGCGATAAAGCGGCAGGCCGAGATAGTCGGCGGCGGCTTTGGCGACGGCTAACGAAACGCCCAATAAGGCGTTGGCGCCCAAATTGGATTTGAACGGGGTTCCGTCGAGATCCAACATGGCTTTGTCTACGCCAGTCTGGTCTAAGACGCTATATTTTCCTTCCAAGGCCGGGGCGATGGCCTCATTGACGTTCTTGACGGCTTTCAAAACTCCCTTTCCATTGAAACGGGCTTTGTCTCCGTCGCGGAGTTCCAAAGCTTCGCGCTCGCCAGTGGAGGCGCCGGAAGGGACGGCGGCGCGGCCGAAGGCGCCGGATTCGGTAAACACTTCGACTTCGACGGTCGGATTTCCGCGGGAGTCGATGATTTCACGTGCATGGACTTTTGTGATTAATGGCATTTGATATTGCTCCTTTAATACCTAAACATGCTTACTAAGTAAGCACTAGTAAGATTATATGGAGCGGGTTTCACCCGCACAATATCGCTTTTCTTGTAACCGCTTGCGGCGCATAATCATAAACGATGATCAAAGACTGGAAGGAATTGTTCGAAAAAGTGTCGGAACAAAGCTATTCTTCGACTTTGAATTCTTTTTTGGACAAAGAATACGAGAACAAAACCATCTATCCGCCGAGGGATATGATGTTCCAAGCTTTCAAATTCACCTCGCCCAAAAAGGTGAAAGTGGTGATAATCGGACAGGATCCGTATCATAACCCCGGAGAGGCGATGGGACTTTCTTTTTCCGTCCCGAGGGGAATCGATATCCCTCCGTCGTTGAGAAACATATATAAAGAGATAGAAGCCGACCAAAAGATAAAGATGAATTTCGAGAATGGGGATTTGACTCCTTGGGCCGAACAGGGATGTTTGTTGTTGAACGCCTATTTGTCCGTCGAAGCGGGGAAGCCTTTGTCTCATGCTTTGAAGGAATACACCTTGTTCATGGAAGACGTTTTGAGATATTTGGATTCTTTGGACCAACCGATGGCATTCATGCTTTGGGGAGGGTTTGCCAAAAAGTTCAAGCCGTTCGTCAAAAACCCAAAGCATATCGTGCTGGAAGCCGCCCATCCTTCGCCTTTGTCCGCCAATAGGGGAGGCTGGTTCGGAAACAAGCTTTTTACCAAATGTAACGACTTCCTTATTGAAAACGGTTACGAGCCGATTGATTGGAAGATAGATTAGACATAGAATTGTTTTCGCCGGAGCTCATCAGAATGGGCTGAGAGGAACTGTGCGCCAGTTCGACGGGACCTGATCCAGGTAATGCTGGCGGAGGAATGGATTTTTGGATTATCCTCCGTTTTAGGGAGGATTTTTAAATGGAAAACGAGAATAAAGGTATCGTGTGGATCAAAAACAACCTTTTCTGGATTGCCGCGGTTTGCGGCGCGTTGGTATTCTTGGGATGGGCCATGCCGATGTTTTCGAGCAAGCCTATTACCGTCACCACGTCTTTGGCTGACGAATACTATGTGTTAAACAAAGGCACAAGAGAATCAATTTATGTCGGAAGTGTCCTATTTGGCAGCAATGGGACTTCTTGCTTATGGGTCTTTGCCATAATTTATGGGCTCGCTTTGCTCGGAATCGTCTTTTCCTTGTTAGGCAAAGTCAACAAACGTTTCTACGAAGTCGGAATGGTGGCTTTCTTGATGTCCGCCATCCTCCTTTTGACCGGGAACGTATTCTACGATTACGCCAAATGCTTATCGATGTTCGGCTCTTCCTTCATGGATTATTTGGAGGAGTGGAGATCCTTGGCCGGGACCAGGAGCTCGGCCGGAATCATTTGGGGCGTGTGTTTCTCTTTCCTCGCTTCTTTGTTGGATTTCTCCGCGGCCTATGAGGAAAGGAAGTTCTCTTTGAGAGACTTATTGGAAATCGCCATTTTGTCCGCGTTGGGAATCGTTATCGACGTCATCCAACATTTCATCCCGTCTATCGGGGTGACTGGCGGATCTATCGGAATCGCCACTTTGCCTTTGCTTTACGTCGCTTTGAGGCATGGACCTTTGGCTGGCTTTATCAGCGGTGGGATCGTCTA
This sequence comes from Oscillospiraceae bacterium, assembly GCA_963647095.1. Taxonomy (GTDB): domain Bacteria; phylum Bacillota_I; class Bacilli_A; order RFN20; family CAG-826; genus UBA4951. The sequence continues at coordinate 14,611 of CAVIYC010000007.1, forward strand.
TGGCTTAATTACCTGCATCACCGACGGATACGGCATCTTCCTATATCCGTTCGACTATATGGTCGGTTTCGGTTCGGTGGCCATTTTAGGCTTCTTCAAACCCTTGATATTTGGCGAAAAAGACGTCGGATATAACGTAAAAGGCGAAATATTCATCTTTGTGGGATGCATGCTCGCGGCATTGGTGAGATTCATCGGATCGTCGTTGTCTTCCATCGTCAATTATGGTTTGAACTTGGTTGGCGCGATGGCCTACAACGTCATTTACGTCTTCGCCTCCGCCGGAATCAGCGCGGTTATCTTGATGGCTTTGTATGGCCCGCTTCTCCGCTTGCAGAAAGCATTTCCGCCAAGTAGTTCCAAATAAATAGCGAAATAAAGAAAAAACATGATATAGTGGGCTATCCAATTTTTGGAGGTTCCTATGGAAGAAGAAAAAGATTTGAATGTCGTCGAGGAAGAATCTGATTTCGCCGACGAAGTTAAAAAAGACGAACCCGCCCCGGAAGCAAAAGAAGAAAAGCCGGTTGAGAAAGCCGAGGAGAGAATGGGCGTAAACCTCTATAACGAAGACAATGAGGTTGACCCCAATTTCGCCAACGGGCAATCTTCTTTCGGCAAGAAAAAAGGCCCGGTCGAAACCTTCGAGTACGAAGACGAAGATTTAAAGAACATCGAAGACGCCAGGTTGGTTTTCTCCAAAAAATACAAGAAGCGCAACATCGTCAAATACATAATCACCGCCATCGTTTTGGTGGGCGTTATCTTGGGCTGGTTGTTGCCGACTTTATTGATCGACAAAGACGGACCTTATGCCAAGTGGCAGACCTACACCACTTTGATCGTCTTCGTGGCGATGCTCGTCGTTTTGGGCGTTTATTCCTTCATTTCCAAGAGAAAAAGCAGCAAGGAAGTCAACGACTACATGGCCAAATATTTCGATTATTCGACCAAATTCGTTTTGTCCGATTTAAACGTCCAAGAACTAAAAGGAACGCTTGCCGACAAGATTTCGGACAGCGACCTCACCGATTCTTTGCTTTATAAGGACGTCGCCAGAGTGGGCTCCAGAGGCAAACTCACCTTCATCTACAAGGACATTCCCGTCACTTTGGTGGAATGCTCGGCTTCCAAGAGAAACGGCAAAGGATATTCGACCATATTCGTCGGAAAGATGCTAACGGCCGCCAATTCTTGGGACAAAGACCCCGTTATCGTTTACCTTAAGGGCAACAAGCGCGCTTTGCCCCCCACCAATTTGGACGCTTATGAAATGGTGTCCGATACCAAAACGATGGTTGTCTATGGCAAATCCAAGAAGAAGCTTTTGACCCAAAAGACCAAAGAAGCCATCAATAAGATCAAAACGGACAAGGTCTTGGTCGACTGCGCCATCTCCATCCAACCCGGAAAGACCTATATCTTGATGGGATACGAAGACAGCTTGATGGTCCCGCCGTTCG
>CAVIYC010000008.1:0-13748 GCA_963647095.1 Oscillospiraceae bacterium
TCTCCAAAGAGTTCTTCGCCTTGAAAAAAGATGAATTCATCAAAGATTACATCGACGTTTTGAATCCGTCTTTGATCGTCTGCGGCTTAGATTACAGCTTCGCTTCGAAAGCCGAAGGACACCCCGACGATTTAAAGAAAAAATACCCAGTGCACCTGGTGGACTTGATGGAGGCCAACGGGGAAAAGATCTCCACCCAAAACATCATCAAGCTCATCGAAGAAGGAAAAATCGAAGAAGCGAACGCTTTGCTTGGAAGACCCTACGAAGTAAGGGGCAAAGTCGTCGAAGGGTTGAAACTCGGAAGAACGATTGGCTATCCAACCGCGAATCTTAAGTTGGAAGAGAACTACGTCCTTCCGTTGAACGGGGTTTATTCCGCGACCACCAACGGCTTGCTTTCTTTCGTGAACGTCGGAACCAATCCCACGGTCGGAGTGTTGAAAGACCCCATCATCGAAACCCATATATTGGATTTTTCTTCGGATATATACGGAGAAGAAGTGATTCTTTCCTTCAGACATTTCATTAGGAACGAAAAAACCTTCGCCTCTTTGTCGGAATTGAAGTCTCAACTCGACATAGACATAACGAAGGTCAGATTCTGATTTTCTTATTTGTTGTTGGCTTCGCGCGCCGCCTTCATGTGGGCATCGTATTTCTTTCTCTCGGCCGTATTCAGGATTTTCTTTCTCAAACGGATGGCATGCGGGGTTATTTCCACCAATTCGTCTTGGTTTATGTAATCCAAGCACGCTTCCAAAGTCATCTTTCTCGGGGCTTTGAGGATGATCATCATTTCCTTGGTGGCCGAACGGACGTTGTTCATAGGCTTGGTGGCGGTGCAGTTGACGGCCAAATCGTTGGGGTAGCGGTGCTCTCCGACGATCATGCCTTCGTAGCAGATATCGCCAGGGACGATGAACATCACGCCATGGGTCTCAACGTTCTGCAAAGCGTAAGAAGTGGCCGGGCCTTTGTCGGTGGCGACCAACACGCCGATGCTTCTTTCGCCAAGGTCTTTGGTGAATAACGGCCTATATTCTTTGAAGGTGTGGTTGATGATGCCATAGCCTTTGGTCAAGGTCATGAAGTTGGAAACGAAGCCGATCAATCCGCGGGAAGGGATGACGTAAACCAATTTGGTGGTGGTTCCGTTGTCGTCCATCGTTTCCAATGATCCGCCCCTTTCGCCCAAAGAAGTCATCATATCTCCGACGAATTCGTTCGGGACGTCGATTTCCAAATCTTCGTACGGCTCGCATTTCACCCCGTCGATTTCTTTGACGATTACGTGGGGTTTGGAGACTTCCAATTCATATCCTTCGCGGCGCAGATTCTCGATCAAGACCCCCAAATGCAATTCGCCGCGTCCAGAAACGGTCCATTTCTCGGTGTTCGGGATCCTAACGTATCTCAACGAGACGTCGCGCTGGGTTTCGAGATAAAGCCTTTCTTCGATGACGCGGGCGGTGACGAATTTTCCGTCTTGTCCGCGCATGGGAGAGGAATTTGTGCCAAATTCCATCTGCAAAGTCGGCTCATCGACGCGCAAAGGAGGCAAAGCTTCCAATTTCTTGGTGGAGCAAACGGTGTCGGAAACCCCGATATCGGGCAAACCGGCAATGCCGCAAATGTCTCCAGCCGAGACGCTTTGGACTTCGTTCCTGTTCATGCCATAGAAGCTATAAAGCTTCATGATGGTGAAAGTCTTGGTGGTTCCGTCGGGCTTGACGTCCATGACGGTGTCTCCGACGTGAATCGTGCCGCGTTTTACGGTTCCGATGCCGATGCGGCCGACGAAATCGTTATAGTCCAACAAAGCGGCCTGCCATTGGAATTCCCCGTTTTCCTCGATTTTCGGGGCCGGGAGGTTTTCCAAGATGGAATCGAATAGGCAATCCATCCCCTTGACTTGGGTGGAAGGATCCGGATCCAAGGAAGAAGTTCCGTTCAAAGCGGAGGTGTATACGATTGGGAAGTCCAAGAATTCATCGGGGGCGCCCAATTCGATGAAAAGGTTCAAAACCTCGTCGATTACCCTGGAAACGTTGGCGTTCGGCCTATCGATTTTGTTGATGACGACTATTGGCTTGATGTGGTTTTCCAAAGCGTTTTTCAAAACGAAGCGGGTCTGAGGCATGGTGCCTTCGTAGGCATCCACCAACAACAAGCATCCGTCGACCATGTGCATGATGCGCTCGACTTCTCCCCCAAAGTCGGCGTGTCCCGGGGTGTCGACGATGTTAATGCGGCTATCCTTCCAAACGATGGAAGTGGTTTTGGCTAAGATTGTGATGCCCCTTTCCCTTTCGATGGAATTGCTATCCATCATCCTGTCGCGGATCTGTTCGTTGTCGCGGAAGGTATGGGAAGAAGAAAGCATCGAGTTGACCAACGTGGTTTTCCCATGGTCTACGTGAGCGATGATGGCGATGTTGCGAATATTCATGAAGAAAACCTCCTTGATCAAGTAGATCAATCGCGAAAAATATTATTCTTCAAATAGCTTAGGTTCAAGCCAAAATAGGCACGCACGCGAGAAAAGTGTTTGTCAAAGCCGTTTATTGGGGTAATATAGTCGCGCAGCCTAGCATCGTTATGCCGTTCTCAGACATGACCTTGATAGCGCCAAGTAAAGAACTGAAAGGAGAAAGCCATGTCCCTTAACAAGGAAGAAGTAACTGTTGAAGTTGCCCGTTTTGGTAAAAACGCCGCCGATACCGGCAGCGCTTCGGTTCAGATCGCCCTTCTTACCAAAAGAATCGCGAAATTGAACGACCACATCAAAGACAACGGTCAGGACCCTATCGCCCGCCGCTCGCTTTTGATCTTAGTCGGCAAGCGTCGCCGTTTGCTCAACTATCTTGCCAAGAACGATCGCGATGAGTACGTCAAAGTCCTCAACACCCTCGGTCTCCGCAAATAAGGTAAGCGAACCAAAGAAGCAAAAAGGACCTTCGGGTCTTTTTTCTTTTTAGGGCGAAAATAAGGGAAATAATGGACTTCCTATGCGTTTTGCTTATACCTTACATATGCGCGTGTCCACAAACGCGTTGCAAGGCACAAATCGAATGGTTATAATTCGCGTGTTGCATTAATAAGGAAAAAAAGAAAATGAAAAAAACTTTTGAGCTCGACTTTGCCGGAAGAAACATTAAAGTCGAGACCGGAGAGATCGCCAAACAAGCAGACGGCGCGACCTTCATCCGCTTCGGCGACACCGTCGTCTTATCGACCGCCTGCTGTGGCGACAAGCCAAAAGAGGGAGACTTCTTCCCCCTCACCGTCGAATACGTCGAAAAGCAGTATGCCGGCGGAAAAATCCCCCAGTCCTTCCTTCGCCGCGAAGGCAGAGGCGACGACCATTCCACTTTGAGCGCGAGAATGATTGACCGCCCTATCCGCCCTTTGTTCGCGGAAGGCTTCAGAAACGAAGTCCAAATCGTCAACACCGTCATGTCTTGCGATCCGGACAACACCCCCGAAATGACGGCTATGCTCGGCTCCTCGTTGGCCTTATGCATTTCCGATATTCCATTTGACGGCCCGGTCGCCGGAGTTATGGTGGCCCGAGTCGATGGCAAATTGATCATCGATCCGACCGTCGAAGAATCCGCCAAATCCGACATCGCCTTAACCGTCGCCGGAACCAAAGACGCCATCATGATGGTCGAAGCCGGCGCCGCCGAAGTCCCGGAAGAAGAGATGCTCGACGCCATCATGTTCGCCCATGAAGCCATCAAGAAGCTCTGCGCTTTCCAAGAAGAAATCATCAAAGAAATCGGCGTGGCCAAGAGGGAAATCGCCCTCTATGCGCCGGATCCAGCCGTGAAAGCCGACATCGAATCCAGAATCGGCGAGAGAATGGTCAAAGCCATCTCCATCTTCGACAAGCTCGAACGCCAAGACGCGGTGGATGCCCTCAAAAACGAAATCTTGGACGACTATGACACCCGTTCTTACGAATCCGAAAAGGTTCACGGCAAGACCATGATGATGGTCAACGACATCTTGGAAGAGATGGTCGCCAACGAAGTCCGTCGCTTGATCACCGAAGAAAAGATCAGACCGGACGGCCGCAAAGTCGACGAAATCCGTCCTTTGGACGCCCAAGTCGATTTGCTCCCGAGAGTCCATGGCTCCGCTATGTTCACCCGCGGACAGACCCAAGTCATCTCCACTACGACTTTGGGCCCTCTATCCGACGCCCAAATCATCGACAACCTCACCGCCGAAACCGAGCGCAGGTTCATGCATCAATATAACTTCCCGCCTTATTCCGTCGGCGAAATCGGCAGAATGGGCGCCCCTGGACGCAGAGAAGTCGGACACGGCGCTTTGGCCGGAAGAGCCCTCTCTTACGTCTTGCCTTCAGTGGAAGAATTCCCGTATGCCATCCGCACCGTCGCCGACGTCGTCGAATCCAACGGCTCTTCTTCCCAAGCTTCAATCTGCGCCGGATGCATGTCCTTGATGGCGGCCGGCGTTCCCATCAAAGGAATCGTTTCCGGAATCGCCATGGGATTGATTTCCTCCGGCCCGTTCGACGGAAAGCACCCTTACACCATCTTGACTGACATCCAAGGCCTCGAAGACCACTTCGGCGACATGGACTTCAAGTGCGCCGGAACCGAAAACGGGTTGACCGCTTTGCAAATGGATATCAAGATCCACGGCGTCACCCGCGAAGTCTTGGCCGAAGCCTTGGCCCAAGCCAACAAAGCCCGCGCCGAAATCAGAGAAGTCATGAGAAACGCCATTTCCGAACCTCGTTCCGACGTTTCCAAATACGCTCCGAAGATGGATCACTTCGTCATCGACCCGGATAAGATCCGCGACGTCATCGGAACCGGCGGAAAAGTCATCAACCAAATCATCGCCGATTGCGACAACGTCAAGATCGACGTCGAGGATTCCGGCGATGTCACCATCTACCACATGGATCGCGAGATGATCAACAAAGCCAAAGAAACCATTTTGAACATCGTCCGCGTGGCCAAAGTCGGTGAAATCTTCGAAGGCGAGGTCACCCGCGTCGAAAATTACGGCGCTTTCGTCAACCTATTCGGAACTACCGATGGTTTATGCCACGTCTCCAGATTGGATTGGAAATACGTCGACGATGCCACCAACGTGGTCAAAGTCGGCGACAAGCTCAAAGTCGTCGTCATCGGCATCGAAGAAGGCAAAGTCAAAGTTTCCCACAGGGAATTCTTGGACAAACCCGCCGATTACGTCGAGCGCCCGGAACGCCCTTCTAAGCCTGGTTTCAAAGGAAACAAAGGCGGAAATAGGGGCAACGGCCACTCCAATCGCCATTGATATTCGCCCAAAGTAACGAAAGAGGTCAAAATTGACCTCTTTTTTATATATTTGCCCTTATACTTTTCCTTTAGGAAGTCTATAATTCAAGTTATGGAAGACATTATTGTTATCGGCGCCGGTGCCGTCGGCGCTTTTATTGCCCGAAACCTTTCGAAATATGAGGTTTCGACCTTGGTGTTGGATAAGGAGAACGACGTTTGCGACGCGACCTCAATGGCCAATTCCGCCATCGCCCACTCCGGATACGACCCTTTGCCTGGCACAAAGAAGGCATATTTCAATGTTCGCGGGAACCAGATGTTGGATCAGATTTGCTCTGATTTGGACGTCGCTTTCACCCGCAATGGAACGCTTACCGTCGCTACGGAAGACGAGCAATTGGAAGTTTTGAAAGAATTGTCCGAGCGCAGCAAGCTCAACGGAGTCCCGTGCAAAATCCTCTCCGCCGAAGAAGTCAAAAAGGAAGAACCGAACATCACCCCCGACGTCAAAGCCGCGTTGCTTTGCCCAACCGGCGGAATAATCAATCCCTTCGAATTGGTGTCCCACGCTTTCGAAAACGCCTTGGATAACGGAGTCAGATTATCCTTGGGCACCGAAGTCACCGACATCAAAAAAGAAGGCGACCATTTCGTGGTGAAGACCAACAAAGGCGATTTCTCCGCCAAAGTGGTAATCAACGCCGCCGGCGTATATTCCGACAAAATCGCGGCCATGATCGAAAAAATCGATTGGGCCATCACCCCGAGAAAAGGCGAATATTACGTCTTGGATCACTTCAAAGAAGGATTCGTCAACCACGTCATATTCCCCCTTCCCTCCTCAAAGGGCAAAGGCATCTTGGTGACCAGAACCACCTCCGGCAACTATTTGGTCGGGCCTTCTTCGGAATTCGTCGAGGACAAAGACGACGTTTCGACCGATTCCCTTACCTTATCCCAAGTAAAGGCCGGCGCGACTCAGCTCATCCCTAACATCCCCTTCAATCAGCAAATCAGGACTTATTCGGGCTTGAGGGCCACTTCCACGACCCATGACTTCATCATCGAGCCGTCCAAGACCTACGATACCTTCATCAACGCCGCCGGCATCGAATCGCCGGGCTTGGTATCCTCCCCGGCCATCGGGGAATACGTGGTCGAAGAATTGGTCTCGAAAGTCATCGACTTGAAGAAGAAAGACGATTACGTCGCCAAAATCCGCCCTTACATCCACGAAAAGGAAATGAGCGCGGAAGAGAGAAACGAATTGATCAAGAGCAATCCGGATTTTGGCACCATCATCTGCAACTGCGAAAAGGTGTCATTAGGCGAAATAAAAGACGTTTTGTCCCGTTCCGTCCCTTGCCTTACCATCAAGGCGCTCAAAAAGAGGACCAGAGCCGGATTCGGCAAATGCCAAGGCGGCTTCTGCCAACCTCAGGTTCTCCGCATCCTCGCATCTGAACAAGGCATCGAACCGACCAACGTTTTATATGACAAGACTGGTTCCAACATCATCGTGGACACGGTGAAAAAGGAGGCCAAATAACATGAGAAAGATAGATTTGGTTATCATCGGCGGCGGCAGCGCCGGCATGGCGGCGGCCGTGGGAGCCTACGATTCCGGCATCCGTTCCATATTAATCGTCGAAAAGATGTCCTTCTTGGGCGGCATCTTGAACCAATGCATCCATAACGGCTTCGGCCTTTCCGAATTCAAAGAGGAATTGACCGGTCCGGAATTCGCCCAGAGATTCATCACCCAGGTCAAAGAACGCAACATCGAATATTCTTTGAACACCACGGTGGTGGACATCACGAAAGACAAAATCGTCACCATCATTTCCCCAAGCGGCGCGGAAAAAATAGAAGCTAAGGCCATCGTCAATGCCTTGGGATGCTACGAAAGGAATTCCGGCGCCATCGGAATCCCGGGAGATAGACCCGCCGGCGTCCTTACCGCCGGGCAAGCCCAATTGTTCTTAAACGAATATGGCTTATTGGCCGGCAAAAAGTGCTTCATCTTGGGCTCTGGCGACATCGGCCTCATCATGGCCAGACGTTTGACCTTGGAAGGCGCCAAAGTCTTGGGCGTCGCCGAATTGTGCGCTTGGTCCAATGGCTTGAACCGCAACATGGTCCAGTGCTTGGAAGACTACAACATCCCCCTTTACCTCAGCCACACCGTTTCCAAAATCATCGGAAAATCCCGTTTGGAAGCCATCGAATTGAGCGAAGTGGATTCTTCTTCGAGACCCATTAAGGGCAGCGAGAAGATCATCGAATGCGATACCTTGATCCTTTCCATCGGATTGGTGCCCAACAACAATCTCTACGACAATTTGGGCATCGAGCCCGGCAGGTCCAGAGGTTCGGCGGTGGATGAATCCTACCAAACCTCATTCCCGGGATTCTTCGCCTGCGGAAACGTCTTGCACGTCCATGATTTGGTCGACAACGTCGTGGCCGAAGCCAGGGAAGCCGGAAAGGCCGCGGCCGAATACATCAAAGGCGAACTTGGCGACACCAAACACGTAAACGTCATGCCGGGAGACGGCATCGGCTACGTCGTCCCTTCGAAATTGCACGTGGACGCTTCAAAGAAGGCCACCTTCAAATTCAGGGTTCGCAAGCCGTCTAAGAACGTTTACATCGACTACGCCCAAAACGGAAAGGTCGTCAAATCGATCTTCAAGCCCGTCATCATCCCTTCCGAAATGGAAGTGGAATCCCTTGCCGGGTCATTATTCGAAGAAAATGGGGACATCACCATTTCTCTCCGTCAAAAGGAGGAAAAATAAGGTATGGAATTGCCAAGAGATCTAATTTGCATCTGCTGCCCCAGAGGCTGCCATCTCCACGTTGACGAAAATCTTAACGTCACCGGGAATACCTGCCCGAGAGGTGCAGTTTATGGCAAACAGGAAGTGACCAACCCGACCAGAGTCGTCACTTCGACCGTCCGCATCAAGGGAAGCAATCTCCCGATGTGCCCAGTCAAAACCAACGGATCCATCCCGAAGGGCAAAATCTTCGACGCGATGGAAGAAATCAACAAAGTGAGCTTAACCGCCCCGATTCATGTCGGCGACGTGATAATCCAAGATATCGCCGGAACTGGCGTATCGCTTATCGCGACCAGAAACATGGAAGTGACGAAATAGCATCCAAAAAGGAGGAAACGAATGCCGGAGAAAGTGAAGATTATCGCCTTGGGCGGTTTGGACGAAGACGGAAAGAATTGCGTTTTGGCCGAAATCGGCGACGAGATATACGTCATCGAATGCGGCATCCGCTTCCCCGATAAATCAATGCCGGGAATCGATTACGTCATTCCCGATTTCACCTATCTGAAACAAAGGAAAGACAAGGTCAAAGCCTATTTCCTTTTAAGCGGAAGGGACGATTGCTTTGGGGCGTTGGCCTATATTTACGATGAGGTTCCCGCCCCGGTGTATGGATCGGACGTGGCTTTGGGGATGCTAAGCATGTTCCTAACCCATATCGGAAAATCCACCAAAGGAATGGATCTTAGGGAAGTCAAACCCAGCTCTTCCTTCAAGGTCAACGGCAGGAAGGTCCAATTCTTCCAGACCGCGTCCAACATCGCCCATTCCAACGGCGTTTCCATCGAAACCGAATACGGAAACATCGTTTATACCGGGAACTTCGTGGTCGAAAACAATTCGTCCCCGAACTATTTTCACGACTATAGGCGCATCGCCGAGGTCAGCGAATCCGCTCCGACCTTGGTTTTGATGTGCGAGTCGTCGTTTGCCGAGAGGGGTGGTTACACCGCCCCGTCCTATAAGGTCGCCCCGTTGATCGAGCAGACTTTGAGGGATGCTACCGGCAGGACTTTCATCTCGATGTTCGCCAGCAATTGCTACAACATCGACGAAATCATCTCTTTGGCGGTCCAACTGAGGAAAAAGATCATTCCTTATGACAATCAGACTTCCGAAGTGCTTAAAAAGATGCAATCCATCGGACAATTGATCATTCCGAGGGATAATTGCGCCCCATTAAACGAGCTTAACCAATATAAGGAAGAAGACATCATCATCCTAATGCTCGGACATGGTTCGAGATTGTTCAACAAGATCGCTTTGCTTTCAGATGGTTCCAACAAAGACAAATTCGTCACCATCAAAGAAAACGACACCTTCATCTTGGCTTCCCCCTCCAACCACAACACCGAATTGGTGGCCACGGAAGCCTTGGACGAACTCTATCGCACCGGATGCAAGGTCTTGCATCTGACCAAGAAACAGTTCGTCAAGATGCACGCTTCCGAAGAAGACATCAAAACGATGATTTCGTTGTTCAACCCGAAATATTACATCCCCGTCAAAGGCTTGTATCGCACATTGTTGGCCAATGCCATGATCGGCTTGAATATGGGCGTGGGCTTGACCCATAACCGCGTATTCTTGCTCGAAAACGGATTGTCTTGGATTTATGACGGAGTCCGTCCGGAATTAAAGGACGAATCCATACCCCATAATGGCATCATGATCGATGGAATCGGGGTGGGCGACGTATCTCCGATGGTTCTATCCGACAGGCAAAAGCTTTCCGAAGGAATAGTGGTGGCCTCCATCACCTTGAATAAGGAAACCCATCAAGTCTTGGCTGGCCCGGATATCCAAATCAAGGGTCTTAGTTTCTCCAAAGATTACGACATAGTCGCCAAAGAATTGAGCGGCTTGTTCTTGGAAACGTTGGAAAACGGATTCAAAGAAGGCCGTAAGATGGATGACATCAAAAACATCTGCTACGAACGCTTGTTGCGTCAGATAAGACGCGATTCCGGCAAGGAACCGATGGTCTTGCCGCTTATAATCGAGGCTTAATAAATGAAAGACGAAGAATCCCTAAAACGCCATATATTCCGATTGACCCATTTGGGCCTCTCCCTTATGACGGGATTCTTTTTCGTCGCCTTGTTGACCAAAAATCTATATCACTTGTCCCGTTATATTTCCTATGTCATAGGGTTGACCGGATTTTGGATCGGGCTGCCTATATGCTTGGCTTTCTTCCTATCGTGCTTTATTTTGGGGCATAAGCCGAAATGGTTGAACATCCGTCTGATTTTGGGGTTGTTCGTGACTTTGATCGGCGTTTCGATCATTTGGGCGTTTGCCGGAAACAAAGGAAACGTCTCATTCGATTTCTCAGCCTATAACGAAGCGTTCTCATCCAACACCAACACCTTGTTCGTCAATGAGATTGGCGGCGGGCTTTTGGGCACTTTGCTTGCCGCGTGTTTCAAAGCCACGGGCGTAGATGCTTTGGTCTACGTATTCGGAAGCATTATTTTGATACTTGGCTTGGTTTTGGCTTCTTGGCCGTTACTAATCAAACTCGGCAAATATTCCAAGGCCCAGAGGGCGATAAGGAAATCCAAAAAAGCCGAAAAGAAAAACGAGGAAGCCTTGAAAAAAGAAGAAGAAAAGAACGCTTCCGCGCTTTTGGGTGTCAATCAAGAAGAGCCAACAATCGATAACGAACCGGAGGAAATAATCATCCCCGAAAGGCCGAGGCTGATAATCGAAGAAAGCGCCCCTTCCTCTCGCGTAGAAGAAAACATCGAAATCGAACAAATTAGCAAAATGGAAAAAAAGCCGACTTCCGATACGTTTATCGATACCAATTCCGCGCCGAAAGAAGCAGTTTTCATTTTGAAAGGTAAAAATGACAATCGTTCGTCTATCCATTATATAGGAGAGGAAAATCCGGCAATGGAAAAACCGAGCGACCCAGTTTCTGAAGAAAAGCCAATGGAAAAGCCTTCTTTAAAAGAAGAAAAGGATATTTTTGAAAATATAGAAAACGAATCGATGGCTTTCGAAGAAGAATTAGAAGAACATTCCGCAATCGAAATCGAACAATCGAGAGATGTCGTCAAAAATACCGCCTCCGTTTCTGAAAACCCCGTTTTCACCCAAGTTTTCGATAAACCGTCTCCGATAGAAAAAGAATCGGCCGTTAACAAAGAACCTGAAGTCAAATCTTCCCCGTTCCCCTTGGCCAAACCTCGCCCAGATTATGTTTTGCCAGGCTTGGATTTATTGAAGGAATACGATAACGAAGAAGCCAAAGAAGCCCAGTTGGCCGAATGCGAAAGCCGCAGAGACACCATCAACAAAGTCTTCCAAAATTTGCATATAGGCGCACGCGTAATCTCTTATGAAGTCGGACCTTCCGTCACCAGATTCAACATCGAGACCGACGACGACGTTTTGCCGGCCGTAATCACCAAAGCCGTCAACAAAGTCCGCTCGGCCTTAGGAGGCGTATTGGCCAATTACCAAGAATCGGTCATCGGTTCCATGTATTCGGCTTTGGAAATCCCCAACGAAAAGAGAATGATAGTTTCTTTGAAAGAAATCGTCTCGAATCTCCCGGCATTGACCGAAAAAACGCGCATGGTTGTTCCTTTCGGCGAATCCATATCCGGTTCCTTCTATTCGGCGGACATTACCGAATTCCCCCATATGTTGGTCGCAGGAACCACGGGATCCGGCAAATCGGTATACAACAATTCAATCATCTTGTCGCTTTTGATGCGCAACCGCCCGGAAGACCTCAAATTCGTGATGGTGGACCCAAAGCAAGTCGAATTCATGATGTATGAGGATATCCCCCATCTCCTTTGCCCGATCATCACCGACCCCAAAGAAGCCAAAGTCGCGGTCGAGAAATTGACCGAAGAAATGGAAAGGCGCAACGGCATCATCAGAAAAGCCGGCGTCAAGAAGCTTTCCGAATACAACAAATTCGCCAAAGAAAAAGGCTATGAGACTTTGCCTTACATCGTTTTGGTCGTCGACGAATTCGCCGATTTGATGATGAATTGCAAGGGAATAGACGAATTGATCGCCCGTTTGGCCGGCAAATCCAGAAGCGCCGGAATCCATATGATAATCTGCACCCAGCGTCCGTCGGTGGACGTCATTTCCGGCGTCATCAAAGCCAATATCCCCGTCCGCGTGGCCTTATCCGTCTCCTCTCCGACCGATTCCATCACCATTTTGGGCGAAGGCGGAGCCGAGAACTTGGCTGGATATGGCGATATGCTCGTAACTTGCGGGCAAGTCATAAGGAATTCCAATTTCAGAGCCCAAGGCTGCCTTGTCGATAACGATGAGATAAGAGACATCGTCGATTTCATCAAAGCCCAGCAAAACGTGGTTTACGATCCCCGCTTCATGGATTTGAGCGGCAAAATCGAAAACGTCACCCAATCCAAATCCCGCACGGAATATGGGATGAAAGCCGGCGCGGACAGAGACGACCCCGCCTATGAGATGGTCAAAAACAAAGTCATGCATTCCGAATATTATTCGATGAGCAGGATGAATAGGGAATTCCGCTTTGGCTACACCAGATCCGGAAAGATATTCCAATGGCTAAAAGACGACGGAATAATCGAAGACGACGACAACAAAGCCAATTCCAAAGGCTGCAAAGTCTTAATTAGATTAAACGACGATATGGAAAATGGCGGATCATCCGACAATTCGGATTTCGCCCCTTCCGCAAATCCCGAAGATTATTGATCCAATCGAAAGCAACCGATTGGTCAAAATAGATGAAACTGCCCCTAACATTAGGAGAATTTTGAATGATTTCATCTGTATTCGTTTCCGGGAGGCTCGGCGAGAGGCTTTCCCCTAACCTAAGATATGTGGAAGTGGATCGTCCGATTCCCGAAAACGGCAAATTCGTCACGGATTCTTTCTTGGTCAAATCCCAATCTTACGAATCGTCCCCGTTTTTGAAAGAACCAAATGGTTCTTACATATGCTTTAAGGGAAGGATCGAGAAAGACAAAACCCATGGCTTCGTGATAGTCATAGAAATCGATGAGATGTATAGATTTCCGGAGGGAACGAGGCGAATGTGAACTTATCCATCGACCCCTCTTAACCCTTTTAGCCTTATCAAATACCCATATATGCGATAAACTATGACTCGTTATGTGGAAAATATTAATAAGATTACTCAGATTTTTGCCTGAAATAACCTTTACCTTCATGTTCTTCATCTCCAAATATGCCAAGCATCCGGAGAAATACCCAATCGAAGTCAGATACGATAAGCTCAGAAAGCTGATCATCAAGATCGTGGATAGCTTCCATATCGACCACAAAGTCGAGGGAATGGACAATCTTTTGAATTTGCAAAAGGAAAACAAAAAATTCCTGATCGTCGGAAACCATCTGGCTTCCATCGACCCCTTGCTATATATCTACCATTCCGAAAAGCCCATCACCTTCGTGGCCAAAAAGGAATTGGAGAAAGTCCCCTTGGTCGGAAAGGCCATCAAATCCATAAACGGCATGTTCTTGGATCGCGACAATCTGAGAAGCTCAATCGCCATCATAAAAAACGTCGAGCATTTGATCAAAGACGACATCGTTTCGGTGG
>CAVIYC010000008.1:13758-16026 GCA_963647095.1 Oscillospiraceae bacterium
CGGTGGCCATTTATCCAGAAGGCACCAGAAACAAGAATCCGGAAGGCGAATTGCCGGAATTCCACGGCGGGACCTTCAAACCCGCGATGAGGTTGAATTGCCCCGTTTTGCCCATTTCTTCTTATGGCTCCCAATACATATTGGATAGGAAAGCCAAGCGCATCCCTTACGAAATAGCCTTCTTGCCCCCTCTGTTTGCCAAAGATTTCTCTGACGACAATTCCCTTTCATTGGCCGGAAAAGCCCATGACATCATCGCCGAGAAGATGTATGAGCAAAGGGAAACGAACGATAGGTTCTTCGCCGAAGGGAAAGATAGGATCCCGATGAGAAAAGGGGACGTTAGATAAAACAAAAACGAAGGGCGACCTTCGTTTTCTTTTTGCCGCATTTCGTTTATCGAAATATCGATATCGGCTTAACATCTAAAAAAGGATAAGCTCGACGGCTTATCCTTTGACTTACCAATTTATGTCGACGGTGGAAGGAATCCTCAATCCTTTCGGATAATGGTTTTTGGCCACCCCTTTGGTGACTTTCACATATCCCAGATTCTGCTTGTCGTAAGAAACGATATAGAACCCGTCCGGTTTGTTCGTGGGGAACGACAATCCATGGACATATGCTTCGGCTTCCTCTTTGCTCACTTCCCAAGAATAGTCGGGAGTAAGGAAATGCGTCAAGTGGTGATCTGGGATATAAACGTCCCTCAATTCGAACAATTTGACGCCATAACGGAGGACGTTCAAATGGGAAACGTCGAAATGCTGATATAAAGAATAGAATTTCGCCCTCATCATTTCGTTGCTTCTATCTTCTAGTCCATAATCGGCGACGAATTGCTTATAACGCTGATTGGAAAGGATTTCCCTCTTGTCTTTGACTAGCGTTCCGGGCTTTTTGAACAAGCAAATATATTGTCCTTCGCCTTCGAATCTGGAAGGGAACAAATGAACCGATTCCGGAAGGAGAGACGAACGATAGAAAGAATCATTCTTCTCCAAATCGATGAATTCTATTTCCGGATGGGCTTTCTTGAAATCCAACATCACTTGCTCGTCTTCTTCTTCGTTGAAGGAACAGGTGGAATAGGCCAGCGTTCCGCCTTCTTTCAGCATTTCATAGGCCAATTCGAGCAATTCGGTTTGCCTTCTGGCACAAGAAACGACTTTTTCGTATTTCCAATCTTTCTTGGCTTCCTCGTTTTTTCTGATCATGGCCGAGCCGGAGCAAGGCGCGTCCAAAATGATTTTGTCGAAAGCGTTTTTGAAATGGATGTAGGCTGTCTCTTATACACATCTGAGAATACGAAATCATTTGAGGCCACGACTATGTTTCCGCGTCCCATTCTTTCGATGTTTTGGGACAAAGCCTTGGCTCTCGGATAGGAAATGTCATTGGCGATGATGCAGCCTTTGTCATTCATGGCCAAGCTCGCCCCGATGGTTTTTCCGCCCGGCGCGGCGCACATATCCAAAATGACGTCGTCTTCTTCCGGCTTAAGGAAATACACGACCATCATGGCCGAAGGGTCTTCGATGGAGATGACCCCATTCTCATAAAGCATGCTCTTGCCGAATTCGTATTCGTTTTTGTTATACAAATAAGCGTGCTCGATGAAAGGATGCTTCTTGACTGAGGGATATCGATTGACGAATTCCTCGTCCGACATTTTCTTGGTGTTCAACAAAAGACCGTGGGTGACTTTGCCTTCCGATATGGCGGATATCAGCTTGTCCGCCTCATCTTTTGGCAAATATGCATTTAAAGATTCGAAGAATTCCATAAAGGAATTATAATTGATTTCGTTAAAGATTTATAGAGGGCATCTTTTTATGAGAATGTTGGACGTAATCGAGAAGAAACGCGACGGAAAAGAATTGAGCGAAGAAGAAATACGCTTTTTTATCAAAGGATATGCAAAAGGAGAGATCCCCGACTATCAAGCCTCGGCCTTATGCATGGCCATCCTTTGGAGGGGGATGAATGGCAAAGAGACTTCTATATTGACGGATGCCATGATGCATTCCGGGGACGTCATCGATTTAAGCGACATCAAAGGGATCAAAGCCGACAAGCATTCGACCGGCGGAGTGGGAGACAAAACCTCCTTGGCCGTCGGACCGATAGTCGCCGCCTGCGGTGGGCTTATGGCCAAACTTTCCGGACGCGGGCTCGGACATACCGGCGGAACGTTGGACAAACTCGAATCCATCCCTGGACTGAGGGTGGATCTCACGGAAGAAGAATTCAAAAAGCAGGTAAAAG
>CAVIYC010000009.1:0-14107 GCA_963647095.1 Oscillospiraceae bacterium
ACCCGGGATTCAACCTTGAGAGGGTTGCGTCTTAGCCGCTTGACCACAGGGCCGCGAAATGTATTTAACCATTAAGCGGCCTTATTATCAAGTGATATTACTTCTTTAAGCGCTCGCTCGTCTCGTTGAGACGGCGGATTACTTCGTCTTTGCCCAATATTTCGATTATCTCGTGCATGTTGGGGGACATTTTCCCGCCCGTTAAGGCTATGCGGAGGATTTCGGCGGCGTCGGCGACGTTCCCGCGATAGGCGTCGGGATTGGCTTTGAATTCCTTGTTATTTAAGGCGAATCCGTTTTTGCCGGCCAATTCTTTGACGGAATTCCACCAAGTGGATTCATCGACGTTAAATAGCATGCCTTCGGCCAGCTCTTTGCAGAAAGCCGACAAGAATTCGTCGCTGTGCTTCTCGTTGAACGGATAGCCGTTGGAAACGATTTCCTCGTATCCGTCTTTGAAGAAGAAACGGGTCAAGGCTTCGATGTCGGAGAATTTGCCATAATCCTTTCTGGGGTTTGGGCGATCTTTCTCGATTCCCAAAATCTTTTCGAAATATTTGGGGTCTTTGATTATCTTTTCATGCAAAGCCGGCTGATATTCTTTGGCCCATTGAGTGACGGGACCCAACAAGTCCTTCGCCGGGATGCTAGCCAAGACTTCTTTGCAGAAATAAGTGAGCTTGTTTTCGTCGAACAAGGCTCCGTCCAAAGACATCTTCGACAAAGAGAAATTGAATTTGGAGATATCCAAGGATTTGCTCTCGATCGCCCATTCCTCGAAATTGGAGTTGGCGATGGACATAAGGTAGACCAAGACGCCTTGAGGTGGATAGCCTTCCTTCAAGAAGAAGGAAACGGCCGCTTCGGCGTCTTTTCTCTTGGACAATTTGCGCTTGTTGCCGTGGTCCAATTTCATGATAACTGGCAAATGGGCGTATTTGGGGGTTTCCCATCCCAAAGCGGAGAACAATTCCAAATGAATCGGGGTGGAAGGAATCCATTCTTCGCCGCGGGTCACCAAAGTGGTGTGCATGAAGTGGTCGTCGACCGCGTGGGCGAAATGGTAGGTAGGCAAACCGTCGGACTTCAAAATCACGATATCGACGTCGTTTTCCTGCAATTCGATCTTTCCGCGGATTTGATCCACGAAAGAGGTTTTGTTGTTATGGTCGCCATTGGAACGGAAACGGATTACCCAAGGTTTTCCGTTTTTGATGTTTTCGATTTGCTCATCGAGAGTCAGATTGCGGTCTCTGGCATAGGCCCCATAATACCCCGGAAGGATTTTGTTGGCTTCCTGGAAAGAACGGATTTTCTCCAAATCTTCGGGGGTGCAGAAATCGGGATAGGCTTTTCCTTCTTTGACCAAAGATTTGATTACCGTGCGATATATGTCTCTTCTCACGGATTGCTGATAAGGGCCGTAATCGCCTATGTCCCCATTGGGGAAATAGCCTTCGTCGGCGACGATGCCAAAGACTTTGAGCTGGCTTATGAGGTCATCCGCCGAGCCGGGAATGGTTCTCTTGGTGTCGGTGTCTTCCAAACGGAACATGTAAACGCCATTGGTTTCTTTGGCGATTGTATAAGCGATAAGGGACGTAAATAAGGATCCCGTATGCAAAAATCCGGTTGGCGAAGGGGCGAATCTCGTTACCTCCGCCCCGTTAGGCAAATCGCGCGCCGGGTATTCTTTTTCCAAATCTTCTACTGTTTTCGTTATATCAGGGAACAACAATTCCGCCAAATCAGAATAAGTGGCCATAAATTCCCTCCTTAAATTAGCGTTAGAATTATATTCCTATCATCCTTATTCTTCTATATTCTTCTACTTGATATCCCCAATTCGCTTTTATATAATAACCAAGCGCCAAAAAGCGCAGGTGTAGTTCAATGGTAGAACACTACCTTGCCAAGGTAGATACGCGGGTCCGATTCCCGTCACCTGCTCCAGGCAAAACAAACGGCCAGCGATCGCTGGCCTTTTTCTTTGCCATTTTCCTCTGTTTTTTGGCTTGGAATGAATGTCGTAATACGCATTCTGGAGGAAATTTTTCGGGTATACCACAATTATTTCCTCCAAAACCTATGATTTGGCTTATTTTCCGATATAATAATCATGGATATTGGGAGAAAAGTCCTATGGAAATCAAAAGAGATTTGTATTTGGATAAATTAATCAGACACAAACACAACGGAATGATAAAGGTCATCACCGGAATAAGGAGATGCGGGAAATCCTATCTTTTATTCGAGCTTTTCTATAACCATTTGATTTCTTCCGGCGTCAAGGAAGACCACATCATCAAAATCGCTTTTGACGACAGAACCAATAAGAAATACAGAGATCCCGATTACTTATGCGAATATGTGCATGACTTCATAAAAGACGACGATATGTATTACATCCTTTTGGACGAAGTGCAAATGCTAGAGGAATTCGAAGATGTTTTAAACAGTTTCTTGCATATAAAAAACGCGGATACTTACGTCACCGGCAGCAACGCGAAATTCTTGTCAAAGGACATCATCACGGAATTTAGGGGGCGCGGCGATCAAATCCATATCGCTCCGCTAACCTTCGGAGAATTCATGACCAGGTATGAAGGCTCGGTGGATGACGGCTGGAAAGAATACATCAACTTCGGCGGGCTTCCCAAAATATTCGATTTCAGAACGGTCGAAGACAAAACCAATTACCTAAAAAACATTTTCGCCGAGACTTATCTTAAGGACATCAAAGAAAGGAACGGCGTTAAAAATGACGCCGAACTCGAAGAAGTGCTCGATATTTTATCCTCTTCCATAGGGTCTTTGACCAATCCTAAAAAATTATCCGATACCTTCAAAAGCGTAAAACAAGTTTCCATAAAGCCGGAAACCTTGAAAAACTACATCGATTATCTAATTGATTCTTTCTTGATCGAAAGAGCCGTTAGATACGACATAAAAGGAAAAAAATACATAAATACCCCATCGAAATATTATTTCACCGACATTGGCTTAAGGAATGCGAGGCTGAATTTCAGGCAATCGGAGGAAACCCACGCCATGGAAAACGTCGTTTACAACGAATTGAAGGTGCGTGGTTTCAATGTCGATGTCGGAGTCGTGGAATTCTACCAAACCAAAAACGGCAAAAGCGTTTTGAACTCCGCCGAGGTTGATTTCGTGTGCAATCTGGCCGACAAAAGATATTATATCCAAGTCGCTTATTCGATTCCGACCATAGAAAAGCTCAACCAAGAGAAGAATTCCCTAATCCGAATAGAAGACTCGTTCAAGAAAATCATCATCGTAAAAGATCTTTCGCGTTCACATTACAACGAAGACGGCATATTGATGTTGAGCTTGTTTGATTTCCTCCTAAACAAGAACGGTTTGGATATATAAAACCCAAAAGAAACCAAACGAGCCAAACCAAAACTCGGATGTTCTATAGCTTGTTAAATTAATTCCCGATTCTATCGGGATTTTTTCATGTCTCATTAGATAATGATTGAGATAATTCCAAACAACTAGATAGAATAGAGGACATAAATTTCATAGGGGATGCAAATATGTCCAAATTCATCTTTGTTACCGGCGGCGTGGTTTCTTCATTGGGCAAAGGGGTTTTTGCCTCTTGCCTCGGCATGCTTTTGAAAAATAGGGGATTGAAGGTCTACAACATGAAGTTCGACCCTTATTTCAACGTCGACCCCGGGACTATGTCCCCGTATCAGCACGGGGAAGTTTACGTTACCAAAGACGGGGCGGAAACCGATTTGGATTTGGGACATTACGAAAGGTGGGTCGACACCGATCTCACCAAAGAATGTTCCCTGACTTCCGGGAAGATTTATCTGAATGTCTTGGAAAAGGAAAGGCATGGCGATTATTTGGGGGCGACCGTTCAAATAATCCCCCATATAACCAACGAGATCAAATCGAGGATGTTGGCGGCGGCCCAAGTTTCGGAAGCGGACGTCGTTATATGCGAAATCGGCGGAACGGTGGGAGACATCGAAGGTTTGGCCTATCTTGAAGCGATACGTCAGATGCGCATCGAATTGGGATATGAGAATACCATGTTCTTCCATAACACCTTAGTCCCATATTTGAAGGCTTCGGAAGAAAACAAAACCAAGCCGACCCAGCATAGCACCAAAGAATTGACGGGATTGGGCATTTTGCCCGACGCCATAGTCCTAAGATGCGAAGTTCCTTTGAGCGAAAGCGAAAAAGACAAGATTTCCTTGTTCTGCAACGTTCCGAGGGAAGGCGTTTTCGAAGCGGACGATCTTAAAAACGTCTACGAATTGCCTTTCAAGATGCACGAACAAGGCTTGGACGATTATGCGATAAAGCATTTGCGTTTGATAAGCACCAAAGAATTGGATTTGTCGGCTTGGAAAAGCTGGAGCGATTCCGTTTCCTCCGCCAAAAAGAAAGTCAAAATCGCCTTGGTCGGAAAATACGTCGAATTGAAGGACGCTTATTTGTCCGTCAAAAACGCTTTGGAACACGCCAGTTATCCAGAGGGTTACAAAGTTGACATATCTTGGATCCAATCCGCGAATTTGAATGAAAATAACCTTGATTCTTTCCTTTCCGACGCGGATGGGATATTGGTTCCCGGAGGATTCGGGGAACGCGGGACCAAAGGCAAGAAATTGGCCATAAAATACGCCAGGGAAAAGAAAATACCTTTCCTTGGGATATGCTTGGGAATGCAGTTGGCGATAATAGAATTCGCCGAAGACGTCATGAATTGGAAAGACGCCAACACCACGGAATTCGATCCCAACACCCCATACCCGGTCATTGATTTGCTAAAAGGCCAATATGCCGGCATCGATATGGGCGGCACTTTGCGTTTGGGCAATTACGAATGCGAGATCTTAAAAGGCTCTCTGGCGGAAAAATGCTATCAATCCAACCTCATCGTCGAGCGCCATCGCCATAGATACGAATTCAACAACAAATTCAAAGAGCCATTAGAAAAAGCCGGCATCGTGTTTTCTGGAATCAACCCCGATAGCGGGCTTTGCGAAATCATCGAATTGAAGGACCATCCATTCTTCATCGCCTCTCAGTTCCATCCGGAATTCACTTCTAGGCCATTGAGGGCCAATCCGCTTTTCAAAGGCTTTGTTTTATCAGCCATAAAGCACAAAAGATAATCTTATAAAAATCCGAATATCCTCGTAAAACGGGGATATTTTTACTATAATCTTATTAAAGACAAACAGTGAGGAACGAACGAATGTCCCTATTCCCGAAAAAGAAAAATCGCCTTAATGAGACAAATTTGGACGAAGAACAAATCGATAACAAAAAACAAAAGAACGCGAACAAAAACGACGTTTCCTTTTCCGCGCATGAGAAGAGGCAAGATGCGTTGATAGAGGAAATAAGGAAGAACGCCCTTACCGAATCGGATGTCAGGCGCATTGTTTTGGACGAGCTGACGAAGATATTCTCATCCGATGAACCAGATTCGCCGATATTGAAGATAATCGCCGACAACAACAAGATCCAAGTGGTGGACGAAAGGGAAAAAGAAGAGACTTCCGACAATGTTACGTTCGCCGACAGGGTGCTAAACGCCGACGAAGATTTGAAAGAATGCTACAACGAATTGAAGATAGAGGCCCTTTCCTATGGCCTTAAATCCAGATTGTCCAATTCCGGAGACACTTTTAGGCTTCACGCCAAAACATATATGAAAATATCTTTGGTCGGCAAATCACTGAAATGCTTCTTTGCCTTGGATCCGGAAAACTACATAAATTCCAGCATCCCCATTTCCGATGTCGGATTAAAAGCCGCATACAAGGACATACCGTTGGTTTTCAAAGTCAGATCTCCTTTGTCTTTAAGGCGCGCCAAGCAGCTTTTGTCCGATGCCTGCAAGAGAGATGGGCTATACAAAGACGAGCCAGAATATAGGGATTGGGTCGCGCCTTTGAAGTCTTACGTTCCTCAAATCGGCAAGAAATAAAGCTTAAGGGCATTGCTCTATTTTGATATTTGCCCTTTCTTATGCTAAAATTCCAAAGTTTCAGAAAGTGAGTTGATGCAAAACGGACCCTCTATTTATAATCCTCGGTGTCGTTTTCCTCTTCTTAAGTTCGTTCTTTTCAGCCAGTGAGACCGCCTTCCAGAGGCTCAATCATTTTCGCTTTGCCGTCGGATCCAGAGATGGGCATAGAACCAGCAAAGCCGTTTTGTGGCTATACGATCGTTTCGACAAAGCCCTCAACGCCGTGCTTATCGGCAACAATATCGTCAATACCGGAATGTCGGTCATTTTCACCAATTTGTTCTTGCTGACCAATTTGCCAGAGGGCGTGGCCTCTTTGGTGGCCTCAATCGTCATCACCGTAGTGGTCTATTTCTTTGGCGAGACTTTGCCTAAGCAAGTCGCGGCCAAAATCCCAAATAAGATCGCCTCTTTGGTCGTTTATCCGCTTATCGGCTTCTATTTCCTCCTTTGGCCCTTGATGATGGTCTTTAGGGGAATGGATCTTTTGATTTCCAAAATGTCCAAATCCGAGAAAGACCCGTCCTTCACCGAAGAGGATTTGGTCTCGGTCATCGAACATAACGAAGACGCGGGCTTATTGGAGAAAAACGAGTCGGAAATCATCCAAAATTCCATCGATTGGGGAGATATGAAGGTCAAAGAGGTTTTGACTCCGAAGTCCAGAATGCTTTGCATCGACGCCAAAAACCTAACGACGGAAAAACTGATTAAGCGCATATGCGACACGACTTTCTCGCGCATACCTATTTATTATGGGAAGAAAGACAACATAATCGGGGTATTGATGGTCAAGACCTTTTTGGCCGCTTACATCAACAACAAGAACGTCAATTACCTGAATTTCATCGAAAAGCCATATATCATCTCGCCCAAAACCTGCCTCAACGATTTGGCGGATGGCTTTAGGGTGAAGAAAACCCAATTGGCCATCGTTAAGCAAAAAGACGAATTGCTCGGCTTGGTGACCATGGAAGACTTGTTGGAAGAATTGGTCGGGGACATCGACGAAGTCTATGATCTCCCGAAGGAGGTAGACAATGCTTAACCTCCATTTGGCTTTGCTACAAGATTCCGCTTTGCCGGATTATCTCTTTGGCATATACATCGCCATTTTCGTCATATTGGTGGCTTTCTCCTTCTCTTATAGCTTCTGCGACGCCTCTTATTCTTCGGCCAATAAATTGCGTTTGGAACGCGAAGCCGAAAAAGGAGACAAGAAAGCCGCGGAGGCTTTGAAATTGGTGGAGAATTACGACTTCACGATCGCCACCATTCTTTTCGGCAACGATTTCGTCAATTTGTTCGCTTCGTCGCTGGCCACCATCATCGGAATGCGAATTTTCCAAAACGTATTGAATTCCGATATCGCTTCATTGGTCACTTCGATAGTAACGGTCGTCGTCATCCTTATTTTCGGCGAGATACTTCCAAAATGCTTGGCCAGGAGAAATCCTTCCAAATACGCCAAAGCCTTGGTTTGGTATATGAAGATCAACAAGATTATCTTCTTCCCCATCGTTTGGCCGGTTAACTGGTTGGCCCAAAAGGTGGCTAAGCCCCTTGTCGAAAAAAACGACAACGAAGGGAAAAACGCCACGGACGAAGAGCTTGAGGCCATGGTGGACGAGATTTTGGACGAAGGCCTAATCGACAAAGACCAATCGGAAATCATTCAGAATTCCATCGATTTCAAGGATAGCTCTTGTTACGAAATAATGACCCCCAGGGTGAAGATATTCGCTTATGATTTGGAAGACTCTTTCCAGGATTTCTTGAAGAACAAAGACGCGTTCGTCCATTCCCGCATTCCGGTTTGCAAAGGCGATTTGGACAAGATCGTTGGCTATATCCAAGCCAAAACGGTTTTAAGGGCGATGGTTTCTGGCAAAAAGTTCAATGTCGAAGATTATATAATCCCCATTACGTCCGTTCCGAAAACGATGGGCATTTCCGAGGTTTTGGCCATCATGAAAAAGAGCAAAAACCACATTTGCCTCATCCGCGACGAATTCGGCGGGACGGAAGGCATCATCACTCTTGAGGACATCTTGGAAGAGATAGTCGGCGAGATGTGGGATGAGCAAGATAAGATTTCCGACGATATAGTGAAAGGCGACAAGCGCAACGTTTTCCTCATAAGGGCCGAGATGTCGGTGGACGACTTCTTCGACTATTTCGATTTGGAAGACGATAAGCTGGACGACGATTATGCGACGGTTTCCGGCTGGATTACCGACAAATTGGGGAGATTCCCCGAAGTCGGAGATCATTTCACTTATGAAAAAATCGACCTATATGTCACCAAGGTCGAAAATTATCACGTCATCTCGGCGACGGTCAAATATCACCCTCGCCGCAAAATAAAGGATTCTTAGTTTCTGTCGCCAAGAGTCTTTTTGTATAAGCTATATATCGTTTCGGCGACTTCTTTTATCGAGAGATTATCGCCGTTGATTATATGGTCGACTTTCCCTATTTTTTCCAAAGAGAAATGGCTTTCGTCGCTTTCTAGCCTGGTTTTGATGTCTTTTGGGTCGTCTCCTCTCAAAACCATTCTTTCTTTTCTTATTTCGTCGCTCACGTTTATAAAGAAAGAAACGACGCTTTTATCGTTCAAAGCCAAAAAGGCGTGAAGGCCGTTTGGCTCCACGATAAGGACTTTGTCTTTGGCAATCTGATCTTTGCCGCATCCATAGAAGTTTCCGGCGTAAGAGGCGGTTTCCACGAATCTGCCTTCTTCTTTTCTTTTTAAGAATTCTTCTTGGCTGACGAAAAAATAATCGACGCCGTCTTTTTCCCCGTCTCTCATTTTCCTGGTGGTCGTGGTGACGGCCTTTTTTAGAGAAAACAGGCGATTCAATTCTTTGGCGGCTTCGGTTTTGCCCGAGGCCGAGGCTCCGACTAAGATAATCATGATTCATATTATAAAGGCCTTTTGTTATCTTTTTAGCGAAAAGTTGTAAGATATGGATTTGGATGTCTATCAGTAAGTGAAAGGAGCAAGCGAGATGGGAATCGATATTGAGTTCGTCGACCTTAGTTTGAAAGATAAATCCTTGCTTTTGGGCGCTTTGTATAGGCAATCCCTCATTTACGTCGGCATGTCCCCGGACACCCACGTATACGACTTGGATTACGACTATCTTTCTTCCAAATCTTCTTTGGAAGCCAAATTCTTGAAAGACATAATCGACTTGTATTTGGAACTGGGCGAGATGGAATCCAAGATTTTCGTCTGCCAAGTGTTGGAATACGGACGTTATTTCCCTTTTTGGTGGATGAAATATATCTTGGAAGAAAAAGAATACAAGCAAGCCTATATAAATACCTTAAATAGAATAGATTCCTATTTTCGCGCCTAGCGAAAAGAATGTATAAACCATATTTGTTTCCTTTGACGGTGGCTTTGCTAACGTCTTCCGCCTCGGGGTTAAATCCCAAAAGAATAGATTTGGGCTCCTCCATTGGCTATTTTTCCAATTTCACTTTGGAGCCGTTCGTTTTCAAAACCGCCTATGCCATCAAAGTGTCTTATTCCTTTTGGACGAATGGGACGCACAAATTGTCCATCGGTTGGGAAAGCGAAAATTCCACTTTCGAAAAAGACGGGGGTTCCTATTCATATTTCCCTCTTATCGATAAAGTCGTATCCGGTTTGGCCGGAGAAACCATTACCTTCGATTGCAACATTTTGTACAAATACGTCTGCCATAGCAACGTCGTCACTTTTTATGATTACGACCTTCTTTCCAAAACGAACAACATTACTTCCGTTTCGCTTAGCGAAAAGAAAGACATGACGAATAGGAATCTCGGAGGCGAAAAAACCTTATATGGGGACACTTATTATGATGTGAATTCCCTGGGTTCTTTTATAAAAAGGGAAGCGGCGGTGGAGATAATAAATTACAAAGACGCCATAAATTCAGATGCCAGAAACATCCTTCCGTTAGATCGGATCAAGTTGGATTTTTTCAATAACAACGGCCACAAAAGCATGATTGAGAACGATGATAACCTCACCTTGAGCGTCTCTGGCGAAGATTATATGGATTTCGAACCCCTTTTGGGGCATGGCGGAATCGTCTCTGAGGAAACGAATTCAATCGATATCCCCTTAAGGTTTAAATATGACGATGACGGCTTCGCTTCTTTGATATTAGACGAAACTGTCTTTGGCTACGATATGGGCAATGGGGCGGAGGCCTATAGAGAGACTTTGCCTCTGCCGAAAAGCGACAATCCATATCCTATATATCATTTGAAAGTCAGCAACGAAACGGAAAACCTTGGCTCTTATTTTTACGAATTCGACGCCAGCAAAGGAACGGATTTTTTCGGGAGCTGCAGAAATTCCACTTGGTGCGTGGAGGTTAGCTGATGCTCAATTTCTTGCTCACCGCCGCCGCGTTTATCTTGGCTACCGCCACATTTACCCTTTCGTATTCGTATTCCGGGGTATCCAGGACTTTCACTTCGTTTGGCAAAGCCATCGCCGAAATATCGGTGGTCATCCCAGAAGAAATAGATGGGGTGCAGGGAAATCCTTATTTTGACTCCGATAAGTTCGAAAATATGGCCAATGAGCATTTTAATAAAGGGCTGAAAAGATACCTAATCACTGGCGGCAATTATTCTCTTGATTATTTCTACTTTGACGCGTTAAGCGGCTTTAACGAAGAAAACAATCTGACTCCGACCGGGATAAGGATGTCTTTTGAATGTTCTGTTTCGTGGTTTGGGGTTTATCAAAACGAAGTGACGTTTTCCTTAAAGGGAGGGAATTAGAATGAATAGCTCGCCAGAAGAATTCGTCGAATATTCCTTTTTGAGGGAATTATTGGAAAAAGAAGGGGTTACCGACATAACTTTCAATGGATCGGACATTTATTACGTGACCAACAAAGGCGGAAGATTTCTTTATAAAAGGGATTTCCCCAAAAAAGAAGTCGGGGATTTCCTCCGCCAATTGGCCAATCTGACCGAAAGGCAATTTTCATATGCCAGCCCCATTTTGGACGTTTCTTTTGGGAGATATAGGCTAAATGCCACATTCATGAGCCTATCGAGATACAAAAACGAAAAGACTTATAGCTTCGCTTTGAGATTGGCTTCCTCCAAATGCGCGATAGACGGCAACAAGCGTTTCTTTAACAAAAAGGCGGAAAGGATATTGATCAAAGCCATCAAAGAAAAAGAAAGCATAGTCATCGGCGGGCTAACCGGCACGGGGAAGACCGAATTGGAGAAATGGCTATTGTCCAAAGCCGAGAAAAACACCAGGGTAATAGTCATCGACAACGTCGAGGAACTGGATATGGTCGTTAACGAGAATATCGATTTGACCACTTGGATCAGCAATGAGAATTACCCCCAATCCAGCTTTTCTTCCTTGATCAAAAACTCGTTGAGGAACAATCCGGATTACGTGATCGTCGCCGAGGCTAGGGGTAAGGAAATGCTAGACGCTTTGACTTCGGTGATGTCCGGGCATCCGATAATCACTTCAATACATTCGAAAGATTTGGAATCCATGCCGGAACGAATGGCGAGATTGTGCATGCTTTCGGAACAAAAGCTATATATCGACGCGATTCTTACCGATATCGCCCATCATTTCAAATATTTCGTTTACTTAAACAAAGAAACCAAAAGAGGCGAAGTCGTAAGATATGTTTCTTCGATTGGCGTGATGAATCCACAAACCGGACGAATCGAGGCTATATACGAAAGGAAAAAATCATGAAGTTTTATCTTATTTCCCTTTTCGTTTCCTTGCTTTACGGCGGCTTGGCTTATCTGGTGTTCGACGATTATTTCTATGCGATAGGGGTTTTTGCCGTTTACGCCATAATGACGTTATCATTTTTGTCCCCTTTGTCGAAAAGATACGAAACCAAGGTGAAAAAACACCATCAAGCCTATCGCTTCGTCAACAACTTCATCGTCTCGCTTTCCATTACCTCTTCTTCGGAGATCGCCTATGAATCCGCTTTAAAGGGATTGGACGATCCATCGTTCAAAGATTTTTCCTCCCGCATCGAATCGATGCCGATAAGCGAAAGAATCAAATATTTGGAGAACTTCTTCGAGGTTCCTTTCTATGGAATGTTTTTGTCCATTTATGACATCTATCTCGATCAAGGCGGGGATTGCCTTAAGGTCGCCGACCCATTATTGAAGGAAATAAGCAGAGACGAGGAATACGTCCGAAGCTTGGACAAGAATTCCCAAAAGCTGCTTATCCAATTCGCCATGTTTTGGCTGCTTTCCGGCTTTATCTTGGGTTTCTTGCGTTTCGGATTGTCCGGATATTACAAATTGATGCTCCAATCCACGGCTTTCAAAATGATCGGAATAATGTACTTCCTGCTCGTTTTGGCTAGTTTCTTCATCTTCGCGAAAGCCTATACCGGCCTTCCGTTATTCAGGAGGAAAAAGAATGGCTAAAAAGAAAATGAGCTTAAAAGAGAAAATGCTAAACGCGGGCTTAAACCCCAAGAAAGTCGCTCTTTATCTTTTTGTTGCGGACGTTTTCGTCATAGCCTTCGCGGTTTTCTCCTATTTCGTTTTGCAAACGTCGTTGATCATATGCGTTTCGATGTTGGGCTTGATTCCTTTGATAGACATATTCTCGTTGCAAAAGATGCTTAGAGGAAAAAGCAGCGACAACATCGCCTTGGAAACGGAGTTCGTCCGCGTCTTCTCTTATCTGAATATTTACCTGCATAATGGCCTGCCGGTTTATACATCGATCAAGAACATTGTCGAATTTTCTTCAAAAGAAATGAAAAATCGGCTAAGGAAACTGCTAAAAGAGATTGACGAGGATAAATCGGTCGCCCCATACGTGGCCTTCGCCTCCGACTTCCCTTCCTTATTGGTCAAGGAAGTCATGGTCTCCCTTTATCTCATCGCCGAACAAGGAGGGGTGGAAGCCTATATGCCGCAATTTGAGAAAACATTCGATCAATTGGCCAAAGAGAAAAGGACTTTCGACAAAGAAAGAAGGATCGGCAAGTTGAATACGTTGTGTTTCTTGCCTTTGGTCGGATCCGGGGCTTCGATGCTAATGATAGTTTCCGGGATAGTGGTCCTTATGAGGAGCATGACCGATGTCATATAAATTGGGATTCCTCTTATCCTTGTTCTTCGTGATCGAGGTGGTGGCTTATGTGGGAGACATGAGCGCCATCAATGGGATATATACGAAATTGGACGCCATATCCGTCACCGCGGCCTATCAAATATCCCTAAAGCAAGGCCTTACCAACGAAATAAAGGAATTCGTCTACAAGGAAACCAAAGGAACGATAGAAGCCCTAGATTCCAACGTGGCCTTTGGCGAGACGATGAGATTCAAGATCTATAGGGAATACAATTCGCTGATCGTCAGCAAAACCCCTATGGTCATAACCGTGGTTAGATCAGCCGTCATCGGCTATCTATATTAAAGAAAGGAGGTATATGAATGTCTGCATTCAAAGCCAGTTTGCTTGGCATGGTCCTTACCTTGGCGATCTTCGGGTCTATCGCCGGAACCATCAAGAACGTCTTCAACAAAGAAGCCAGCGATGTGAACACGAGATACAGCAATATCATCGACGGATTAGACGCCTAGTAGGCGAAAAATGACAAGTCCCCTCTATAAGAGGGGCTTTTAAATCCTTGATTTAGGTCCCCTCTTCTTTATAATTACCCGTTAGAGGAGGGCAAGATATGTCCAAAATCGAAGAAATTCGCAAAGCGTTCGCCGAAAGGCTCGGCGTTGAAGCCTTAGATGAAAGCAAGGCGCTCAAAGACCTTGGCTTAGATAGCCTAGACATCGTTGAGATGTGCTTGGATATGGAAGAAAAAGCGGGTATCCAATTCGAGACCGCCGAGCTCGCTTCCTTCAAGACCGTCGGAGATCTTTTGTCGGCTATCGAGAAAAAGATTGGCTAGCGTTGATATTCGCTTGCAAACTTCGTCTCATTTAAGTATTATCTATTAGCACTTTTGGTGCGGATGGCGTGCTCAGCTAGCTCAACGGCAGAGCATCCGGCTGTTAACCGGAGGGTTGTAGGTTCGAATCCT
>CAVIYC010000010.1:0-13552 GCA_963647095.1 Oscillospiraceae bacterium
GTCCCCGTGCATTGGCATATATCAGGAGGCGGTGTTTTTTGGCAAACGGAGCCTTGATGCACAATTGGAAGGATATTTTTTACTTCATCCTAAAGAAAAATCCAAACTAGATACCGTTCGCAACGCATCGTTAGATGAAAGAATACTATTCTTGACGGCATTAGAAACAAATCAGGAACGCTATCGGACTCAGGTATCATCGCCATTCGTACCAGACGCAGAAAAGAAAATGATTTGCGCTCGGTTAGGGAAATTGTTTTCCCCCGACGATGATGTTCAGGTTCTCTGCAAGATAGATTTTGCAGAAATTGAGAATGGCTCGAAATCTTTTTCTGCCATAGGCTTGGCTGATGTGGTGAAGGAGGGTACGGTCTATGAACTAAAATTTGTATCCGAATTAACACATGAGCACTTTCTGCAATGTGCCTGCTATATGGCTGCCCTAAATCTTGATAAAGGAATCCTCTGGAATACCCGTGATAACAAAGCATTTAAAATCGCCATCCCGGATAAAAAGACTTTTTTGGATGCTGTAGCCAAAGCCGTTACAAAGGGGGCTGTTTCCGCTTATTATCAGCCACAGCTAATCAACCAATCGAAAGAACATCATTCAGATTCGAATAATTTCTTCATGGTAATAGATACGGAGACAAATTTTCTGGATCAGGTAATGTCAATCGGCATTGTATTGGCGGACGCGTATACTTTTCAGCCTGTCGATTCTCGCTACTATATCCTTCCGCAAGAAGCCGCGGTGAAGGGAATGTATTCAGGCGCGCTGAGCCTTGCAGACGCAAAAATTACAAGATGCTGTGACCGCAAAGAGGCAATGAAGGATATAATATCCTTACTGCAAAAACATGGATTGCCCCGCATTTTTGCGTACAATGCATCTTTCGACAAGAACCACCTATCCGAGTTGGGAAAATTCACATGGTGTGACATTATGTGGTTATCCGCCTATAAACAGTTTAATTCAAGCATTCCGGACGATGCGGAGTTAAGTAAATCAGGCCGATTGAAACATGGCGCAGGCGTCGAGCCAACCATGAGGCGGCTGCGTGGGGATGCATCCTACTATGAGAAGCACAACGCGCTTTTGGACGCATTGGATGAATTGGAAATTATGCGGCGGTTGGGACACTCTATCGACCAGTATGTTTGCCCGCAAAACACCCGCAAATCAATAACGAGAAAAAACTCCAATAATTGTCCCGAGAATATCGCTTCAGGCTCCTCTGCAGCCAATGTCGCAGTTGCTCCAACTAATGAAGATACAACTGTACAGTGTTCCCCAAAAGAATCAAGAATATTCCTATGTGCGTTGTCCGCTGAGTTGGATTCTTTCGTATCAAAGGCTCCTTCCAATAATCCTTCTCTGCTGATTGACGAAACTATTTTTTCAAAGAATTATCGAGAGGCGCACGCCTCACTTATAACTGGCAAAAAATTATTAGCTAAACTCAGAACATTAAATACGCAGCCCTCGTCTGATAAAGCCTATATTGCTTTGATAGACTTCTGCAAGGATGAAGTTATGCAGATACTACGCAAGACACCTGTCGAAGCTCTTTCTCGAAGTAGAAGCGGTATACGCATCAGTGCTCTAAAAGCATTTGGCTACACAAATGTATTGCAGATATGCGGGCTTAACTACCGGCAGCTACTTGCTATTAACGGGATTGGACCGAAGAGTGCAGAGAATATTCTTGCTGAAGTAAGGCATATATGGAACGCCGCCCACGCCACATTTTTTTCTAAGCCATATTTTGTAAAAACTCCATCCGGCAAAAAGGCTGTAAGAGAGTATTGCAACTTTAAATGGATGACTAGAATCTATTCTGCTATAGGCAATATTCTTACTACGGAGGAAAGTCTTCTTAAAAAGTACTGTTCTGTGGCCAAACCAGTCAATAGCATTTTTCACTGGGTATTTACATTTTCTCGTAAGAAAAAGGATTCGGCACTCCAAGCTGCTGCCGCATTACAAAAGCGGATCACAAATATAACGCAGGAGCTCGTACGCACTGCAGAAATTTTATATGCTCACTGTTCAGAAATATCTTTTGAGGATGCGTGGGCAGATTATACAGAGTCGCCAGACGAATATAATGATTGGCTCATAAAAAACAGAACCACGAACTTCTAAGCGTCCGTGGTTCTACAAATGTGCCAAAACAAAAAAGCGGCCTTGCGCCGCTTTGATTAGAATCCATAGGTTTTCAGCACTTTGGTCAAAGGCTTCACTATCTTGGAGAGGTTGCCATCCAAGAACGGATCTTTGAGCCCGCAGTTCTTCAACAAGGTTCGGAACGGATATTTGCCGCCCATCTTGCAGAGCTTCAGATATTTCTTCCAAGCCTTTTCGTGGTTCTTCCTATCCAATAAGAGGAACTGGAAGGCCACCACCTGAGCCAAGGTGTAATCGATGTAATAGAACGGGCATTGGAAGACGTGCATCTGGATCAGCCATCTCTTGCCTTTTAGTAAGAACGGGCAATCCTTTTCGGCTTTGACTTTCCAAGGGGTGTATTTTTCTTCGATCGAATGCCAGGCGTTAAGCCTTTCTTCCTTGCTGGCGTTGGGATTGGCGTATACCCAATGCTGGAATTCGTCCACGCTCACGCCATAAGGCAAGAATTCGATGGAATCGGCGAGATGCTGATAACGGTATTTGTCGGAATTGTCGAAGAAGAGATCCATATAAGGCTCGGCGAAGAATTCCATGGACATCGAATGGATTTCGCAAGACTCCATGGTTGGGGCGCGATATTCCGGAATCTTGATGTTGCGGGCGCAATAAGCTTGGAAGGAGTGTCCGAATTCGTGGGTCAATACATCGACGTCGCCGGACGTGCCGTTGAAATTGGAGAAGATTATCGGGCATTCGTGAACGGGGAAATATTCCATATATCCACCGCCTTGTTTGCCTTCTTCGGCATCTAAGAACATGAGATGATGATCGTCCATGAAACGGAAGAAATAAGAGGTTTCCGGCGATAATTCGTCGTACATCTTTTTGGCTTTCTCCACCTTTTCCCTGGTTGTTCCGTTAGGGATGGGGTTCCCGTCTTTGAACATGGTGTTCAAGTCATAGACATGCGGGACTTTGACGTCGCATCTCTTATATTGTTCTTTGATCAATTTGGAGCAAATCGGAGTGACCACGTCATGGATTTGGTCTCTGTAATTCTTGACGTCTTCCGGGGTGTAATCGAAACGCCTCATGCGGAGATAGGCCAATTCGGTATAGGAATCGAAGCCAAGTTTCTTGGCCATTTTAGTGCGGACTTTAACCATTTCGTCAAAGAGATCTTCGAGCCCTTCGGTGTTCTCATCCAAATAGGAATAGAAGGCTTCCGAAGCCTTTTTGCGGACTTCTTTGTCCGGGGAAGAAAGGAATTTTCCCATCTGGGAGACATTGTAATTCTTTCCTTCGTAGGGAATGGATAAGGCCGCGACCATTTGGCCGTATTTGGATTGGAGCTCGTTTTCCTTTTGGAGTTCTTCGGTGATTATCGGATCGAAGGTCTTCAAATTGTCCTCGCTCATCTTAAAGAGGAATTCACCCAATTTCTCTTCCAAGAAAGGACGGAACTTGGAGCTTAGCATGGCTTTGTCGAATTCCACGCTCGCGGCGGTTACCAACGGCATGCCGTTATCGACGATTTCCATGGCTTTCTGACGTTCTTTGATGCGGGTGTCCAGAGTATAAAGGACTTGGACGTGGCAGAATTCGTCATGGACTTTGTCCTGATATTTGGCCATCGATTTGTAAGCCTTCAAGGCTTCTTGCTCATTTTGGGCGTTTTTGAAATCCTCGGTTCTCTTTTCGATGTTCTTGACTATGGATTTGATATTGGGTTTCTTGAATCCCCAATCTTCGAATTTCGCCAATTCTTTCTTCATTTTGTTACCTCCAATATGTTGCTTTGTTTAGCGGGGTGCTTATGCCACTTGATGGGGACTATTTCCTTTTCGCCTTTCTCGGTGAGAAATAGGGCATAGTCGTTTATCTCTTCGCGGTAAACGTTCCTTATAAGCCCGTATCTAGTCAAGGTATGGACTTTGGAGGCGAAGCTCCTTTGCGACAATGAAGCGTAATGGTTATAGCAATCCAGGTCTTTGGCTCTGGGGTCGCCATTGATGCCGATTAAGATTTCATATAAGCCCCTTATGTTGGTGCATAAGTTCCTTTCCTTAAGCAAGGACAATGCGCTTAGTATGACCTTATGGCCCATCTTGCAGCTAAACTCTTTCACGGCTATCTATACTAAACAAAAGGCGTTGGATTTGCACTCAAAATGCGTGATTCTTGCTCTTATAGACTAATAAGTCTAGAATATGGCCTATGGATCAAACCTTTGAACAAGTCGAAGCGGTATTGGAGAAAATCAGACCATTCCTAAAAAGGGATGGCGGGGACATAGAACTCATCGGCGTCAAAGACGGCATAGTCTACGTCAAGATGACCGGGGCATGCGATGGCTGCTCATATGCGATGGAAGACATCGCCTCCGGGGTGGATCTCATCATCTGCGAGGAAGTCCCGGGGATAATCGGAGTCGAAGGCTCGGACAACATCCCGGAAGACGTGATGAACGAATATCTCGAAAGAAAGAACGCCAAACAGAATTAAAACCCAACTCGTCGAAAGCTGGGTTTTTGCTATTTGGCTTCTATCGAGCCTTCACTTGCCGCTTTATATTTTTCAAACGCGGAAACATAGGCGTCATAAGTCTTATCTTCTTTCAATAAGCACATGTACGCGTATTTGAGTTTGTTTTTGGGCTTATAAGCTAAAACGGTTTTCGCGCATATCTCTGCGGCATCATTGACGGGGTAGCAATATATTCCTGTCGCTATAGACGGAAAGGCTACGACTTCGCAACCTAGCCTATCAGCCATTTCAAGACAGTTTTGATAGCAACTTTCCAGTGTTTTCGCCGGCGTTTTGTCATAATGATATTTAGGTCCGACCGTGTGGATTATGTATTTTTGAGGCAAATTGTAGGCTCTGGTATATTTGGCTTCTCCTGGCTTACAACCACATAAAGTCACGCATTCCGCCAACAATTTTGGTCCGGCCGCGCGATGGATGGCGCCGTCCACTCCGCCACCTCCCAAAAGAGAGGAATTGGCCGCGTTGACGATACAATCGGCTTTGTCTCCGATTTTGGTGATATCGCAAACTATCGCTTCAATATTCATAACAGTCTCCTTAAATACGAATCTTCTTAATTAATATTTTATCCTCATAAACTAAAAAGTCGCTAGGCTAACCCTAACGACTCTTAGCTTGTTTATTAAAATAGAAGGTTCTCTTTTTTGTTGGCGAATCTATAGCCTTTTTTGAAATAGACGTCCGGCTTGTTGAACTTCAAAGGTTTCCCTTCGTGGTCAACCATGATTCCACCGGCTTCTTGGATCAATAGATTGCCGGCCGCCAAATCCCATTCCTTGGTGTTTCCGTTGATTCTGAAGCTCGCTTCGGCCAATCCCTCGGCGACAAGGCAGAATTTTTGGGCCGCGCCTCTGGCAAAGACGAATCCGATTTTGTCGGGGTTCGAATCTATCAGCTTTTGTTCCAAATCGTTGAAGAACGAGACAGAACGGAGGACCGTTATTTGCTGATCCTTGTCATTGACGTGGATTTTGACCGGCTTGCCGAATCTAGGAAGCTTGTAGGCTCCTTCGCCCTTAACGGCGTAGAACAAAACGTTCTGAGCTGGGCAGTTGATGACGGAGACCACGATATCGTGGTCTTTGCATAAAGCGATGCAAGTCGCGAATTCCCCACGGTAATTGACGAATTCTTTGGTTCCGTCCAACGGATCGATTATCCAAACGTATTCCTTGGACAAGCGTTCGTCGGTATCCGGGGTTTCTTCGGTTAAGAAGCCATAATTGGGGAAGGCTTTGCTCAATATGTCGATGATGAGATAATCCGCTTTTTTGTCCGCCTCGGTGACGGGGGAATCATCGTCCTTGATTTCGACTTCAAAGCCCTTTTTGTAAACATCCATTATGATATCGCCGCTCTTTTCGGCGGCTTCTATCATCTTTCGGAGTTCTTTCTCGTACATTATTAGAGGTCCTCTACGTTAATGCCGGTTCCTTCGAGGTCGATCTTTCTCTTGGAAGCGCCGTCTTCGTCTTCGAATTCCTCGTTTTCTTCGTCGTTGCTTTCGTCGTCTCCTTCGCCGTTGCTTACGTCGTCTTCTTCCTCGGAATAGGCTTCGCTGGCGTTGATGTGGACTTTGTCATAGGTGTGACGGAGACGGAGGTCCCAAGTGTTGTCCGACAAAGCCACGAATCTGCCATCCAAGGACAAATCGGTGTAGAAGGCTCCCAATCTGGAGAGCTTTTCTTCGTCCGTCATTTCGAGGTTGGCGGCGACTTTGTTGACCAAGTCGATGAAAACGAT
Source organism: Oscillospiraceae bacterium (assembly GCA_963647095.1). Classification (GTDB taxonomy): domain Bacteria; phylum Bacillota_I; class Bacilli_A; order RFN20; family CAG-826; genus UBA4951. Next base: position 6,428 of record CAVIYC010000010.1, read on the forward strand.
GGATTTTCCGTTTTCGGTGACGATGTCATAGGCTTCGTCGAGCATGCTTTTGTCTTTTCTCATAAAAGATCCTTCCTTACATTTTATCTGGAGCGCTGACGCCGATTAGGGTCAATGCATTCCTTAAAACTATTTGGCAGGCTTTGATCAAAGCCAGCCTCGATCCGCTGATGGATAAATCATTGCGGTCGATGATTTTGTTGGCGGCGTAATATTCGTGAATCAAGGCCGCCAAGTCCTCGATATAGGCCGTAACCTTGTAGGGAGCGCGGTTTTTTGCCGCTTGCTCGATCATCGAGGGGTAGGCCGCCAAGTGTTTCAAGATGGCGGTCTCTTTTTCGTTTCCGACGCCTTTCAAGGACAAATCCAATTTGATGTCGTCTCCCAAATTTAGGAGGGAAACGCATCTGGCGTGGGCATATTGGGTGTAATAAACGGGGTTGTCTTTGCTCTTGGAAACGGCCAAATCGTAATTGAAGTCCAAATGGCTCCCCGGAGCTTTGTCGATGAAGAAATATCTGACCGCGTCCACTCCGATTTCCGAGACCAATTCCCTATGGGAAATGGCTTTTCCGGTACGCTTGCTCATTTTGACTTCCACGCCGTCTTTGAAGACTTTGACGATCTGATAGATTTCCATTTTGAGCCTGTCGGAGGAATATCCGCCGATTTCAAGTGCGGAACGCATGCGGTTGATATAGCCGAAGTGGTCGGCGCCAAGCATATCCACGCAGATGTCATATCCCCTATCCATCTTGTTATAGTGGTAGCAGATATCCGGCATGAAGTAGGTGTAGCATCCATCGGCTTTGATGATGGGGCGATCCTTATCGTCATAGAATTTCGAGGTGGCCAAGAAAGTAGCCCCATCCAAATCGTAGGCATATCCTTTTTGTCTCAATTTCGCGATGGTGTCTTCGATCAAGGTGCCTTCTCTGATTTGGGATTCTTTGAAGATGACGTCGAATTTGACGCGGAAGTCCGCCAAATCCTTTTGGATTTTGCCAAATTCGGTGTCGATTCCGTATCTGATGAAGAAATCGTGGGATTCTTTGTTGTCTACGAGGTATTTGTCCCCGTATTCGTCTTTTATCTTTTGGGCTATGGCAATGAGGTCTTGCCCGTGGTAATCGTCGTCCCCGAGTTTGATTTCCTCTCCGAAGAGCTCGCGGTAACGGAGGGATAATGAATGGCCCAAATGCTCGACTTGGTTGCCGCAGTCATTGAGGTAATATTCTCTGGTGACGTCATATCCGGCCGCGTCATATAGGTTGCAGATGGCGTCTCCTAAAGCCGCGCCTCTGGTATGCCCCAAATGGAGGTCTCCGGTAGGGTTGGCGGAAACGAATTCCACGTCAACCTTGATGTTGTTTCTTTCCAAGCGCCCATAGTTGGCATCTTGCTCGATTATCGTTTTGACGATTTCGCCCAAAGATTCCTTCTTCATGTAGAAATTGATGAATCCCGGACCGGCGATTTTGATGCTTTCGACGTTTTTGGAAGAAAAGTTCTCGACGATCATATTGGCGACTTCGACGGGGGATTTTTTGAATGTCTTGGCGTTCCGCATGGCGATGTTGGTCGCATAGTCGCCGAAAGAAGAGTCTTTGCATCTATCGATGACGATTGAGTCGGAATCGACTTCCACGCCCAATTTGGCCAAGGCTTCTTTCAAGGCTATTTGCAATGTTTCTTCGTTAGTCATCTTTCCCTCCGCTTAACAATATTATGGCCGCCGCCCTGATGGCTTTTCCTTCTCCCACCGGCCCCAAGCCCTCGTTGGTCTTGGCTTTTATGGATATGTTCTTAATGTCAGTGTCTAGCAATGAGGCAAGGCTTTTCCTCATTTCGTCGATATATGGCTTGAGTTTGGTTTTTTCCATGAAAACATTTGAATCCAGGGACGAGACTTCATAGCCTTTTTCTTTAGCTAGCGAGATGGCGTCTTTGATTATCTCTTTGCTATCCATCCCTTTGGTTTTTTCCTCGGTGTCGGGGAAATGCCAGCCGATGTCTTTTTCGGCCAAGGCCCCATATATGGCGTCCGCGATGGCGTGCAATAAGACGTCCCCATCGGAATGGGCCACGGTGCCGAAATCGCTATCGATTTTAATTCCGCCGACAAATAGCGGAAGGCCTTTTTCAAGTCTATGGATGTCTTCGCCCAAGCCTATTCTCATACGTTGAACCGGAAGAAGACGACGTCGCCGTCTTTCATCTGGTATTCCTTTCCTTCCATCCTCAGCTTTCCGTTGGCTTTGACTTCGGCCTCGGAGCCATATTTCTTGAAATCTTCGAACGAATATATCTCGGCTTTGATGAATCCTTTTTCGAAATCCGAGTGAATGATGCCGGCGCATTGGGGGGCGGACATGCCATTCAAGAAAGTCCATGCCCTGCATTCGTCGGAGCCGCTGGTAAAGAACGTCGAGAGGTTCAAAAGCTTATAGGAAGCCTTGATTAATCTGTCCAAGCCCGATTCCTTTTCGCCCAAAGTATCCAAGAATTCCTTCTTTTCGGCGGGATCTAGCTGAGAAATCTCATATTCGATTTGGCAGCTTACCGGAATGCATTCGGCGTTTTCTTCCGCGGCTATTCTTTTGACCGTTTGATAATGGGCGCAGCTATCCAAATCCGAATAAGCGTCCTCATTTACGTTGGCCACGTAAAGGATGGGCTTTAAGGTGAGCAAGAAGAAATTCTTTTTGGCGTATTCCATCTGCTCTTCGCTCAGTCCCTTCACCAATCTGGCGGGGAGGCCTTGATCCAAAACGGTTTTCAATGCTTCCAAGATCGGAAGCTCGTAAGCGGCCACTTTGTCTCTGCCGACTCTGGCTTTGGTGCTTTGCCTGCCGATTCTTCCGTTGACGGAATCCAAATCGGACATCGCGAGTTCGAGGTTTATGGTCGATATGTCGTTGGCCGGGTCCACCGGTTCTTCGTTATAGCGCAACACCGCGTCGTTATCGAAGCAACGGACCACTTCCACGATGGCGTCGCATTCTCTTATGGCCGCCAAGAATTGGTTGCCCAATCCTTCGCCTTTGGAGGCTCCGCGGACCAATCCGGCGATGTCATAGAATTCGAAAGTCGCGTTTATTTTCCTTTGGGGATTGAATTTCTCGGTGAGGAAATCCAACCTTTCGTCGGGAACGATGACCACGCCCGTATTGGGGTTGATGGTCGCGAATGGATAATTTTCCGCCAAGACGTGAGAATTGGTTATGGCGTTGAACAATGTTGACTTCCCAACGTTCGGGAGACCTACTATACCAGCTTTGAGAGACATAATTTTACCTAAAAATACCGTAGAGATTATATATCTCTAGAGAGAAAGCACAACAAAGACTTCTTGAAACTAATTCGTTTCAAGTGAGGTTTCGCTTCAGGCAATAAAAAAACCCACCGAGGAAGTGGGTAAGAATTCACGACCTGATTAGTCGACTTTCTTGATGTTGTCCGCTCTCAAACCACGATCGGATTCCTTGACTTCGAATTCGACGTTTTCGCCTTGTTCGGTGGTCTTAAATCCTTCCATGATCAACGAAGAGTAATGGAAAAAGTAGTCGTTGTTGTCCTCGCCACGGATGAATCCGTAGCCTTTTTCCTTGTTGAACATTTTGACAGTTCCCTTCATTAAGAAAACCTTCACTTTCTAGCCGAGTCGTAAACTCAAAACCGTCGGTAATTATAACAAAGCTTTCGGAAAGTGGTTACCGATATTTCATTTCGCTCAAAAAATCTCTTTTCCTCATATACCGATGGATATAAAGGCGAATCAGCAAGAAAGCGATTAAGCCCGATATCAAGATGACCAATATGGGCTCGAATGAAAACACGAATTCCGTTTGAACCCCGAAGTTGTCGCCTATTTGCCTATGCAAGAATACCTCCATTATCGATATGAACAAGGCGGCGCTTAATATGCTTGGCGCGGTCATCAAGACGTTTATGGAATTGAGGCTCCTTTCGATTTCTATTCTCCAAAAGCCCAAACAATAAAGTATCCAACCTTCCTTCTTGTTTTCGAGAATCGTGAGTATTACCGTCACGAACAAAAGGATGAAAGCCAAAAGGAAGGAGGAGACCGAGGCCAAAGAAAGAGAAGTTTTCAAATACGAGAATACCTGTTCGCTGGATTTGGCTATTTGTTCCGTTGGATCTATGAAATCGTAAGCCAAATATTCCTCCTTCAATTCGTTTTTGATTTCTTCTTGGCTTTCTTTGTCATATTCGAATATGCATTTGGTGGGTTCCAAAAGAAAGGAAGACATCCCGAGCTCATCCCTAAAGAAATCGATGGCCCAAAAACTATCGACATATAGCCTTTCCCAAGTATCTTCCACCACTCCGACGACTTTCACTTCCGCCGATCTATATTCGTTATTTACCTGACTTCCTATCTGTTCTTGGTTTATCAGCCCCACCAAATGGATGGTCTTTGGATTGTTCCATTTCTTACTTAAGGCCGAAGATATCGCGATCTCGGAAGTAAGCTCGGGCTTTCGACCGGAAATCAAAGCAGAAAAGTCGTTGGAGAGAGTTAAGCCAGACGAGGCCGGCAAAACATAGCTGCCTTTGGAGACATTGTCGGGGAGGACTTCGCTTACGCCCGGCTCATTTCCCAAGCTCGTGGCTTTATCCAACATCATATCCGCGGTTTCTTTGTCGTTGCTGACATAAAAAGGGAAGGCAAACCCCAACATCATGTTCTTTGGGTAAGATAGGTAAGTGTAGTTTGTCCCAATAACAAAAGAATTGAGTCCCGATTCTTTTTTGATGAGATTGACGTCCGAAATGGAGATGGAAGATTTATCGGCCAAAAACACATAATAACGCTTAGTCGAACATAAATGGCCGATCTTGCAATGGCTTTGGTCGTAGACATAGGAATCCGGTTCGAATATATAACGTTCGTAATCGGGGTTTTCCCTAAGTTGCTTCATCATGTCCGAACCTGTGTTGACCGGCTTGATGTAGAAGGATTTCTTCATAATCCAAGGCAAGGAATAATCGTCCGTGTCGCTGGTTGGAAAACGCATTCTTTCTTCGTAGATATGCTCAGACCATTTGTGGTTATAGCAATAAATCGTCATCACGGCAGAAGGTTTGACCGCTTTTATGGAAACTATTTGCTCGTCGTCGTAATTCCAATCTGAGTTTGAGACGGCGAAAACGACATTTAAGCCGTTATCCGCTATATAATCGCCCAAATGTTCATAGTCGCGAAGAATGTGAAGTTGGAAGCAAAGTTGAAACATATCCGCATAAGGCAAACCCAAGACTATTTGATCATCTTCCAAAACTTTCGGGGTTTCCGGATAACAATCCGAATCGTTCTCATCAAGCCATAGGAATTCGTTTACAGAGCGAATGGATAGGCCTTTTAAAGTGATTTTGTTCGCCCCGTTTTCGATATAGGCGATATCCAAATCTTTGAAGTAAGCATTGAAATCCGCGAAGTAAAAAGTGCCATAATCCTCGATTTCCGGATTGTTTTGGACGATATTTTGGACATCTGACTCCGACGCCGTGATGGTATTTCCGATAACTTGGTCGCTGGCTCCTTTTCGTTCCATAACTAAAGAGCCATCTCCCAAAACAGAGGCAAACGATCTATCGATTTCCTTGGATATGTCACTGCTGAGATATGAGGCAAGCCCCAGCGATATAAAAGAGAAAGAAAGGACGGAAAGAGATAGGAAAGTCCTCTTTTTCCTTTCCTTGCAGAGGTTATATGCGTGTTTTAGCCAAGAAATAATGGGTATCCGTTTTATTTTCGCCCTTTTCCGCATCTTAAATGTGCCTGAGCTCAAAGTACTTGCCTCGGCGTTCTTTTCTATGCTCAATGACATGTTTTCTATGCGCAAAACGCAGTTGGCGTAGCGAAATGCGGCAGATTCATCGTGAGTAACCATAATAACCAAGGTTCTCTTTGAAACTTCTTGCAGTTTTTCATAGATACATACGGCGCTTTTTGAGTCCAAAGCCCCGGTTGGCTCATCGCACAGCAAAACAGTAGGCGAATTGACGATTGCCCGCACAAAAGCGACCCTTTGCTTTTCTCCACCGCTCAGTCTGTTGGTGGTCTCATTCATCTTTTCATCAATATCAAACTGCTTAGATAGGTCTATAGATCTCTTCTTTTGGGTATTTGACTTTTCGTTGGATGTAGCTTTCAGAGGCAAAGCGATGTTATCCAAGGCTTTTTCCAATTCGAGCAAATCATATCCTTGCCGTAAGTATCCGATTTTCTTTAGTCTCAGATCGGAACGCTCTTCGTCCGTTTTCCCTTTTATGTTTGCCTTATCTATTTTCAATTTCCCTTTGAAGCTGATATCTATGCCGGCAATCATTTCCAGCAAAGTCGATTTGCCTGAACCCGAAGGACCCACCAAAGCGTAAAATCCAGTATTCCCAAACTCGAAATTCAGGTTCTTGAAAATAATCCTGTCTTTGAATTTCTTGGTGAGGTTTTTGATTAGGACGCTCATTCGTTTCTCAACGCCTCCGCTAACGGGTATTTATAAAGGGCTCTTAGCGGAATTCGCGTTCCGATATAGCCAATAACGACCGAAATTAGCAAAGTCCCCAAAACGGAAACGATGTTGAATGGAATGCTTATCAATCCATTTAAGTCCAAGGATTTCTGAAAATATAAATTCAGAAGCGACTGAAAGGGCAAAGAAAGGACAATCGCAATCAGGCTGCCTAACAGAGAGAGCAATATGCCCTCGGAAACATAGACACCAACCAACGATGACCTTCTAGCTCCCAAGGAATTGAGGATCGCCGCTTCCTTCTTGTTGTCTAAGAAAGTCGAAAAGGACACAAAGCCGCATATAAAGACAGTGGTTATGACTTGAAGAACCATAAAAGGCACTAACGACATAGACAACGCATCATGTATTCCTTTGAAAGATTCTTTGATTGTCACATATGAAGAACTAACGGCCCAAGTAGAGGAAGAAGCGAGAGATTCAAGTTCTTCCGCGCCGTTATTATTTTTAGCAAAAAGCAAAAGTTGGAAATTAGATTTCAAATCGTTGGAGGAGGCTTGCTCCACCAGCTCCATAACCGACTGTCCGTTATCGGTTAGATAGTTATTTAGATAAGAATAAACAC
>CAVIYC010000011.1:0-2932 GCA_963647095.1 Oscillospiraceae bacterium
TTTATAAATTAAAGGAAACCAATCAGGGATATATGCCAAAACGAACACAAAGAAAAAGGACGCCTTTTCAAGCGTCCTCAGATTTCGGGTTTGTAGGGGTTCATCCCCCTACGGCTTTAGAATTCGTACTTGTTGTCGATAAGCGAAGCAATGTAGGCGATTAACAAATCGTTCCCTTGCTGTTCTCTCGCTTTCTTCGAATTCTTTGGCGATTTTTTGATCATAACGAGCGACCTCCTAGCATTTTAAAACCCCTCTTTCAAGGGGTGATGATGAAGTATACGCTCTTAAAAATGGATGGCAATACTTTTTTTATTTATTTTTTCCGTTCCTTTTTAAAGCGGACAAATCCGAGGAACGGCCGTTTCTTATCATCCTTTCGTAATTCTCGTTCAAGGCTTTTTCATAAGAAGATTTGCTCATCTTGTTCGGCTCATAGAAACGCATGTCCTTCAAGAAGTCCGGAAGGTATTGGATCTTCTCCCAAATATCCGGGCGATCGTAAGGATATTTGTCTTCCTCTTTCACATTGACCGGGGTCAGCTTCAAATAATCTTGGACCATGAACGGCTTGCTCTTGGCCAAATCCATCGCGTTGTTGATGCTTAAATCGGAAGCCTTGCTCTTGGGGGAAAGGGCAAGCTCGCAAACGGTAAAGCCCAATGGGATGATGGCTTCGGGAAAGCCCACTTGCTCCGCCGCCTCCAAAGCCAATTGGCAACGTTGGACGGCGCTCGGATTGGCTAAGCCGACATCTTCGTAAGCCGTGACCAGCAAACGACGCTTGATGCTGTCTAAGTCTTCGGCCACGCACAATCTGGCCAAATAATACAAAGCCGCGTCTACGTCCGATCCCCTTATGGATTTTTGTAAGGCGGAAACGGAATCGTAATGTTCTTCTTCGTTCTTGTCCATCGCGTAGTTCGGAACGCGCTCAATCGATAGGATATCCTCTTTTTCTATGGCTTTGTCATTTCCGAACCTTATATAGGCGGACTCCAATAAATTGAGGGCGAAACGAAGGTCCCCGCCGCTCAATTTGGCGATGGAAGAATAAGCGTCTTCGCTCAATTTGATTTCGTTGTTGAGCCCTTCCTTGGATGAAACCGCCCTTTTTAGGCCAATGACTATTTCTTCTTCTTTCAATGGTTTCACTTCAAGCAGTCTGCATCTCGATCTTATCGCTCTGTTTATGGATATATATGGATTGGCGGTCGTGGCGCCCAAAAGATAGAAAGTCCCGTTTTCGATAAAGGGCAGCAACAAATCTTGTTTGGTTTTGTCCAATCTATGGACTTCATCCATGATTATTATGGCGTGCCCGTACAACCTAGAGGATTCTATGGCCTCCACCATTTCCTTTTTGTCGGTCGTGACGGCATTCAGGCGAATATAATGCAAGCCCATGGATCTGGCATAGGCTTCGGCGATGGTTGTCTTGCCTGTTCCTGGAGGGCCGAAAAGGATTATGGAAACCGGCAGTTGCTTATTAACGGAACTACGCAAAAAGCCAGCAGGGCCGACAAGCTCTTCCTGACCGATTATATCGTCCAAGGTTTTGGGACGGACGCGAAACGCCAAAGGATCAAACATATCAATCATTTTAGATGAGATGGCAGCTTAATGAAATACCCCTAATATCGTTAAAAATATTGAAAAATTGCCTTTCCATTTCCCAAAAACATTGGAAAGTCCCCCTTTTGGGCCATAAAAAGTATTGGAAAGTCCCCCTTTTTGGCACTAAAAAGTATTAGAAAGTCCCCTTTAGCGAAAATCTTAAACTACGTTTAAGAGGAAAATCGTCCCCACAGATTATCATTCGCGGCTTAAATCGGCAACATCAGAACGCCCTAAAAATTCCTATCCAGTTACAACCTCGTAAATAAAAAGACAGGGCCATGGGTCCTGTTTTTGGTTTGATTGGTGCCGCCTAGCGGAATCGAACCACCAACCTATTGATTACAAATCAATTGCTCTGCCAATTGAGCTAAAGCGGCAAATGGTGGGTGTTATTGGGATCGAACCAATGACCTCTTCCGTGTGAAGGAAGCGCTCTCCCGCTGAGCCAAACACCCGCTAGGGAATAATACCCCGATTATTCCTCTAAGTCCAATGGCAGATGAAATTAAGCCATGTGGAATTCGTTTATGTGTCCGACGTTGCTGCCGGAAGTTATCTTGAAGAAGGGCTTTTGGGAAATATTGTAGTAATAATAGCTGCCGTTTTGAGTGGGTTCCGCTTCCATAGAAGGATCGGATGCGTCTCCATAAGTCACTATTGGAACGCCGCTTCCGGATTTGATCTTCAAAGCGATGTAATCATAACCAGATAAGGCGCTCGTGTTGTAGAAATATCCGCCTTGGTTCTTTTTTATTTGGATATGCCCTTCCGTGTATGAAGTGCCGACATTGGTTCCGACAAAACTCACTCCACCGCTGGTAAATTTGTTGTTACTTCCATAAGTGCTGGGCCAATCGGAAATGGTGAAGGTTTTTTTGAAAGAGGAATCCCCAGCGCTGCTCGAGGAAGACGAGGAAGACGAAGAGGCGGAGCTATTCGAGCTAACCGAGGAAGAGCTATTCGAAGAAGAAACATAGCTGGATGTGGTGGAAGAGCTTGAGTTAGTCGTGGTAATCACGTACTGGCTGACTCTCAAACCATTCGCGTCCCAAATGAAATTGGCGTATTCCGGATGATCGACGAACGGATTTCTGGCATAGCCCATGCTGGCGTATCTGTCGTTGACTGTCTTCTCGAATTCCGTCGGCTGATATTGGTTGTTCCATTGAAGCAAAGTCTTCAAGGTGCCCATGGACTTTACGCTGTTCCAATTGTCATTCGGATTATTGGACAAGCTAAGGCCTTTGGAATAATAACGGCAGGCGGCATAAAGGATGATGCGGGCCGCTTCGCCCCTGGCTCCGGCGTAAGA
>CAVIYC010000011.1:2942-9764 GCA_963647095.1 Oscillospiraceae bacterium
CCACGGGATTTTGGCCAAACGTGTTCTCTGTTGCAGCCGGAAGACACTTTTTCGGAGTCTTTGGCTTCGTGATAGAAAGGAATGAAAGTGGAAGAACTGGCGGTTGGGTAGGCCGCGGCTTTCGCGCCAACCGAAAGGCAGTTGCTGTAAGTGGTGGTCTTGCCGGTGATCAAAGAAGACAATTTGTTTCTGAAAGTAGTCCCGTAGGTAGCAAAATCCAAGCCGGGATAACGGCTATCCACCAAATCGTTGATGTCATAAGGCAAGGAGCCAGTGGAACCCGAGGTAGCGGATCCGCTGTTAATTGATGTGCCGTTGCTATCGCTGGGGTCGACGTTTGGGTTGCACCCCGTAAGGACGAACGTCCCCAACAATCCCAATGTCAGGATCAAACGTTTGGCGAAGCTTTTCATAATCGGCCACCTTCCTTGAAATCTTTAGATTTCCAACAGCAAAAAATTATGCCTTAAGAAAGACTTATATTCAATGAATTGTCTTTTGTTTTGGCTTATCTATAGCTTCCCCAAATCTTATCCACCGCTTCTGGGTGGTCGATGAAGGGATTTCTGTTGTTTTGAATCTTATAAACGGCCTCGTTTCTCTTTATTTCCTTTTCGGAAACGGGGTCTAAATCATTCCAAGCCAAATAGGTCTTTATAGCCCAGGACCTCAAAGAAGGATAAGTGGTGTTATCGAACGCGGCGTAATTGACGGACGGGATATAGCTTTGGTATCTCGTGACGAAATAGAAATAAGCGCGGGCGAAATCGCCTTTGTATTCGTCTATCACTTCAAAGACCGTGCCGTTATAGCCGTTGTTGCTTCCGGTGCCAAGCTTTGAGCCGTTCTTTGAGGTGTATGTCGCGGAAGAAACGTTTCCGTGCGGATACGAACTTCTCCTGTTATTGACATATCCATCCGTGGGGACGACATGGAAAAGGTCGCATTCCATCGAAGAAGCCCCGCCGGTGCCATTCCAAGAAGACTGAGGGAGGGTGTGTTCTCTGTTATAAACGTCGCCTTCTTTCTTGTAGTTTCCGGCGCGGTCGGTTTTGGGATTGAATTTCTCATTGGAATACATGTCCCAAATATAGCCTTCATCGGTTACGTCCGTGGATTCGTAAGCGGTCCATAAAGCGGCATATCCGATGGCTTTCGCGCCTTTGCTGATAACGGATGACAAAGCGGTCTTCAATGTCGCGCCGGTCGCATTCCAATTGATCCCGGCATAATATCCGCTCGGATCGATATCCGGCGTGCTGTCGGAACTGGAAGAAGAGCTGGATGAAGAACTGGATGAAGAACTAGATGACGACGAATCCTGAGAGGATGACGAAGAGGACGAGGAAGACGAATCTGGGTCGGAAGAACCGCCGGACTCCAAAACCAAGAAATCCATCTTGTAGACGTAGATTCTGGCTTTGGCGGACGCCGCAAAGGTCAATGAATCCGAAGCCGTGTTGGTCTCATTGTCCAAATATAGGTAGGTATATTTGTAGCTAGATTCGCTATCGATGGTTATTTCCATGCCAGTGGGGTTGGCGCTGGTGGAGCACTTATAGTAAACGCCGGAATCGTTTCCATATTTCGAAGCGTATATCTCGGCCTGCTTAATCACGTATTTCTTGTTGAAGTTGACGGTAAAGCTGCCGGTTTTCTTGCTAGAGCCCATTCTCAAGGCATAGGATTCTTCGTTGGATTTTCCGCGATCGGACCCATAGCAGGTGCTAAACGACACGCTTTTGATATCGATTCCGTCGGCAAAGTAGCTGTTCGCCGTAGGGGTATCGGCGTTGGTGCTAGAAGTCTTCTCCCCAAAATACAAAGTGTATCTCTTGATCTTTTCTTCCGGCGTGGAAGAAGACGAGGAAGTGGTCGACGAAGAGCTCGGCGAAGATGAAGAAGACCCTCCGTCAGAAGACGAAGAAGCATTGGAACTCGTCGGCTCCTTCGAATCGGAATCCGAAGACGAGGAATTCGGATTGTCCACGCAAGAAGTCAAAGACAAAACGGCCGTGATGGCCAACATCGATAAAAACGGGATCTTTTTCATGATTCTCATTCTACCACCTATGAGATAAATAAAAAGCCTGACATAGTCAGGCTAATGTTTTGCTTGGTGGGCCTTAATGGGCTTGAACCATCGACCTCACGCTTATCAAGCGTGCGCTCTAACCAACTGAGCTAAAGGCCCATCGCGCTAAAATGCGCTTAAATAATATACAACTATGGCCATTTATGGGCAAGTGGCAATTTATTTCTTATAAGCAAACCTCATATCAAAGATTTAATAGGAGAGTTTTCTCACGTCTTTCCAGTTGGAAACGATGGCGGAAACTTCCTTCTTCAATTCTTCTTCGTTCTTGTTCCCTTTCAACGCATCGTCGATGATATGGGCGATTTTTATCGCGTCATCTTTGCTGCAGCCTCTGGATGTGGAGGCCGCAAAGCCAAGTCGGATGCCAGAGCAAAGATTGGGCTTTAAGGTATCGTTGTGAATCATGTTCTTGTTGCTGGTGATGCCTATTTCTTCCAACTTCGTTTGGGCTTCTTTGCCGCTTATGTGGTAGCTTTCCAAGACATTGAGCAAGAAGAGATGGTTGTCGCTGCCGGATACCACCGCCCCAAGGGAAGCCAATTCGTCGTTGCAGGCCTTGGTGTTTTCCAAAACGTGTCCGATATATTCTTTGAATTCCGGCTTCAAAGCTTCTTTGAAAGCCACGGCTTTGGCTAAGATGACGTGTTCCAACGGCCCACCCTGGGCATATGGGAATACCGCTTTGTCGACGGCTTTGCCTAAGTCTAGATCGTTGCTCAATATCATCCCGCCTCTAGGACCCCTTAAGGTCTTATGGGTGGTCGTGGTGACCAAGTCCGCGTAATCGCAGGGATTTTCGCATAATCCCGCGGCCACGATACCGGCGATATGGGCCATATCGACCATGAAAAGGACTTTCTTGTTATTTTCCTTATTATATGAATCGATTATCGAACGGATTTTAGAAAAACTGATGTCATAGGGATAAGCCGAATATCCGGATAAGACCAAGTCCGGGTCGAATTCATCGAGTTGTCTCTTTATCTCCCCATAATCCAAATGAGCGTCCGCGCCCAAAGGATAGAAAGAGAATTCGTAATCGTGGGAGGAGAAAGAAACCGGAGAACCATGGGTAAGGTGGCCTCCATCGGCCAAAACCAAGGCCAAGACCTTGCCGCCATTGGGGAGCAACGCGTGATAAGCCGCGTAATTGGCCTGGGAGCCGGAATGCGGTTGGACGTTAACGTATTCGCAACGGAAAAGCTCTTTGGCTTTCTCGATCGCCAACTTTTCGCCTTTGTCGATGTTTGCGCATCCGCCGTAATAACGTTTGTCGGGATATCCTTCCGCGTATTTGGCGGTGAATATCGAGCCTTGGGCTTCCATCACGTCCATGGACGGGTAATTTTCCGAAGCGATCAATTCGATCCCTTCGTTTTGCCTTTTCGTTTCGGCTTCGATCAAAGCTTTGATTTCCTGATCCTTCATACGAAAACCCTCCTTATAAGAAAAGAAAGCCCAACGATCGTGGGCTTTCTCGCATTTTGATTAACGCTTGCTGAACTGCGGAGCGCGACGAGCGGCTTTGAGACCGTATTTCTTACGTTCTTTGGAGCGGGCGTTGCGGGTGAGCATGCCAGCCACTTTCAAAGTCTTTCTGTCTTCGCCGGCTTCCAAGAGAGCGCGGGCGATGCCTAAGCGGATAGCTTCGGCCTGACCGGTGAAACCGCCGCCTTTGACGATAGCTTCGACGTCGTATTTGTCTTCGGAGCTGGTCAAGGCAAGAGGCTGCTTGAGGTTCTGGACGAGGGTAGCATAAGGCATGTATTCGTTGACGTCGCGGCCATTGACCGTGATGGTTCCTTTGCCTTTGGAGACATAGACGCGAGCGACAGAGCTCTTTCTGCGTCCGGTGCCGTAATATTTAGTATTAGCCATCTTCTTCTATCTCCTTATTTGCTGAGGTCAAGAACGACGGGTTGCTGGGCCTGCTGTTCATGTTCGGCTCCGGCATAGACGAATAATTTCTTGATCTCTTTGCGGCCAAGAGGTCCTTTCGGCATCATGCCCCAGACGGCTCTTTCGACCATTTCGACAGGGAATTCGCGAAGCATGGTGCCCGAGGAACGGGTACGCAAGCCGCCGTTATATCCGCTGACGTTGTAATAATTCTTCTTGTGTTCGGCATCCCCGGTCAATTTGACCTTGGAAGCATTCACGATGATGACGTAGTCTCCGGTATCTTCGTTCGGAGTGTAGATTGGCTTGGTTTTGCCCATCAAAATCTGAGCGACTTTGGAAGCGAGACGACCGAGCGGGATGTCGGTGGCGTCCACGACGTACCAAGCGCGTTTGAGTTCTAATGGTTTGGCCATTGTAGTTTGACGCTGCATGTTTTCTTCTCTTTTCTAGTCTTAGTTAGCGACTTTCTCTTTTGGATTGGACCTTACCGGGGTTTGCTCTTTCAAAGTAGTGCCGACTAGTATTATCCATACCATAAGGTATGTTGTAAAGCGAAACTTATAGCCAAAAAGAAAACCCTGCTAAGCAGGGCTCTCGTTTGATGATTAAGCGTTTTCGACGTTGTGATAAACGGCTTGGACGTCTTCGGCTTCGTCCAATTCGGCCAACATCTTCTTGAATGTCGCCAAATGTTCGTCGTCGAGGGTGATGTAGTCGTTCGGGACCATCGTGGTTTCGTTGCGTTCGAAGTCGGCGATGCCGATTTCCTTGAGCACGTCCGTGGCTTTGCCCAAATCCTGAGGGGCCACCGTCACTTCGATGATGCCGTCTTCCAATTCGACGGATTTGACGTCGACGTCGCCCATGATCAAGGCTTCTTCGACCTCATCGCGGTTCTCGCCCTTGAAATCGATCAAGCCGAGATATTCGAAATTGTAAGCCACGGAGCCCATCTTCCCGCCTTTTCTGGTGACGATGGTTCTGACCGTGACCAAGGCGCGGTTGACGTTGTCGGACAAGGTGTCGACGATGACATATGAATTGCCGGCGCCATAGAATTCGTAACGGCCTTGGATGTAAGCGACGGCGTCTCCGCCTTTGGCTTTTTCAATAGCTCTGTCGATGACGTCTTTCGGACATTGCTTGCGGTATTTTTCGATGGCGCTTCTCAACGCGAGGTTGGCTTCCGGATCGGGGACACCTGCCTTTGCCGCAGCATAGATTTCTTTGGAAGCACGCATGTAGACCGCGCTTTTAGCTTTGGCACTGGCCGCCATCGCAGCGGCTCTGACTTCAAAATGTCTGCCCATAATCCTAATCTCCTTATTTTTGACAAGTGGTATTCTACCACTCGATAACGCTCATACTAGATTTTTTTGAAAATCTTCTTTATTCCATGCCGTTGACGAAAAAACCGAACTCTTTTTCATCTGGCTGATCATATCCGACTTCAACGAACGTAAGGCCTTCCGCCGGAGCCTTGAAATTGATGATGTTTCTCTCCGAAGAGTCGAGATGCGACTTGAATTCGCCCAAATTCATGTTTCCGAATCCGACGCGGAAGGCCGCGCCCATCATTATCCTGACTTGATAGGTCATGAATCTGTTTCCCTTGAATTTGACGGACATCAATTTCGGATTGCTCATGTCATCCACCGTAACGTCAATGCGATAAATGGTCCTAACATAATCTCCGACGTCGTCCATCTTGTTGGTGAAATCCCAGAACTTATGGGTTCCGAGCAAAAGCTTCAAAGATGATAGGAAGTCGCCTAAATTGAATTCTCTGGTTCCCATTTGGGCCACGGTAACGGACTCCAACGGCTTCTTTTCTCCGAGGCGGAAAGAATATAAATAAGTCTTGCTCGTTGAACTATGCCTAGCGTGGAAACCTTCGTCTTTTTCTTCGATGGACAATATGGAAATATCGCTCGGAAGAAGACGATGGTTCATCGCATATAAGAAAGATTCTTCCGAAGGAATCGGCCTTTCGGAGTGAAAGGAAAACACTTGTCCCGTGGCGTTCACCAAAGCGTCGGTCCTCCCTCCTCCGGAAATGGAAATGGGGCAATTAAAATACAAAGAAAGGCATTCTTCTATTTTGCCTTGGACGGTATTGAGTCCCGGCTGCTTCTGCCAGCCTTTGTAGGAATGGCCAAGATAAGAGACGACGCAGAAGTAATTCATCATTTGACCACGACGCCGAAGATGGCGAATATGTTGAAATTGGTTACCGAGGCGGCGATGGCCAAACCCAAAATAACGCAAGCGAACGAAATGCCGATTATGTCTCTCCAAGTGAACTTGGCGACGCGATAACGGGTTCTTTTGGCCCTCGGATCATATCCGCGGCATTCCATGGCGTCCGCCAATTCTTCCGAACGGATGAAGGCCGAAACGAACAAAGGAACGATTAAGGCGACCACCGCTTTGATTTTGGTGATTAATCCGCCATGGGCAAAGTCCACGCCCCTTGAAGCTTGGGCGTTCATTATCCTTTGGGTGTCTTCCAATATGGTTGGGATGAAACGCAAAGCGATGGAAAGTATCATCGCCAGTTCGTGAGTCGGAAGGCCGATCAATTTGAAGGGAGTCAGATACCATTCGAAAGCGTCGGTCATCTCCAACGGCTTGGTGGTCGCGGTCAATATCATCATTATGGTTATCATCGAAACCAACCTGATCATTATCCTCGCCGCGTCCAGTAACGAAGCCCAATAAATCGGGAAGTCCTTTATTTTGAAAGCGATCCAATCCGTATAGGTGGTCCTTGGTATGAGGCAATAGATTATCAAAACGAATATGGCCATGAACCAGAGATG
>CAVIYC010000011.1:9774-13248 GCA_963647095.1 Oscillospiraceae bacterium
AAAGACAAAATGGATCCTTTGGATATAAGCAGCAAGGCAATCGAAATGATGAGCAAAATGCCGTTGATGATGAAGGTCATTGTGTAATAGCCTTCTTCGCCAATCGTTCCGTAATTCAGAAAGATAGGCACCATCAAAGCGATTAGGGCGAAAATCTTTATCCTGGCATCCAATTTGTGGATGAAGGTGTCATAAGGCGCATAGCGGCCCAAAGTGATGCTAGTCGCCATTTTTGAGCGCCTCCTTGATTATTTCGGCCAAATCATCGACGGTATTGAGTTCTTTTTTCTTCAAATCAAGCCCTTTGCCCTTCAATTCTTTGTAAGTCCTATAAATGTCCGGGTTGTCCAAAGAATATTGTTCCAAATCCAATTCGAACAAGTCCGTCGGTTTGCCGTCGAAAGCGATGTTGCCGTCCGCGACGACTATTACCCTGGTCGCGTATCTGGCCACCAAATTCATGTCGTGGGTGACCAAAATCAAATCCATTCCCTCTTCTTCGTGGATTTTCTTAAAGAGATCCATGGTGTCTATGGAAGCGGAGGGATCCAACCCCGCCGTAGGCTCATCCAAGACCAAAACATCAGGTTTGGCGGCCAAAATTCCGGCGATGGCGACTTTCCTTTTCTCTCCTCCGCTTAATTCAAACGGGGAACGGGAATAGAAAGACTCGTCCAAGCCAACCATCTTCAAGGCCTCATGGGCCCTAGTGATGGATTCTTCTTTGGAGACTCCGAAATTCTTGGGGGCGAATGACACGTCCTTTTCCACCGTTTCTTCGAAAAGCTGATATTCGGGGAATTGGAAAACCATCCCTATTTTGGAACGCAAAGCCTTGATCGGTTTGCCTTTGAGTTTGTTTTTCGGGCCGTTTACGAAGTCATCGACCCTTACTTCTCCGCTGGTGGGGCGCAACAAGGCGTTTATATGCTGAATCAAAGTGGATTTTCCGGACCCCGTCCTTCCGACGATGGCGATAAAAGAGCCTTTCTCTATTTCGAGGGAAACGTCTTTCAAGGCTTCGAACTCAAAAGGGGTTTTCTTGCTGAAAACATGGGACACGTGATCAAAGGTTATCGACATAGATAATCCTCCAACTGTTCGATGTTTTCTATTGAGTCCGGAATATCGATCCCTTTGTTTTTCAACGCGTCCTTCAATTGCATGAAGAAAGGAATGCCTAACCTGATTTCCTTCAAGGCTTCTTTTTGGCCAAAAACCTCATTTGGCGTGCCTACCGCCACGATTTCGCCTTTGTTTAAGACCATTACTTTGTCCGCGGAGGCGGCTTCTTCAACGTCATGGGTGACCGACAAAATGGTCAGATCCTTGTTCTTTTCCTTCATGGCGTTGATGAGGGTCAATATTTCTCTTTTGCCTTTTGGATCGAGCATGGAGGTGGCCTCATCCAAAATCAACAAGTCCGGTTTCAAAGCCAGCACGCCGGCGATGGCGACTCTTTGCTTCATTCCGCCAGATAGGTTCTCGGGCGCGGAATCTTTGAATTTCTCCATCCCAACCTCTTTCAAAACTTGGTCGATCGTCTGATCCATCTCTTCTTTGGACACGCAACGGTTCTCAAGTCCGAAGGCGATATCCTCGGCGACGGTCGAAGCCACGAATTGGTTGTCGGGGTTTTGGAAAACGATGCCGACCCTCTTATGGATGTCATTGACGTTGTCTTTGTTTACTGTCATATCGAAGACTTTGACGCTTCCGGTGAATTTGCTATGGAGTCCGACCAACACTTTGGTAAGGGTGGATTTCCCGGATCCATTATGCCCGATCAAGGCCACATGCTCGCCTTTTTCGATAGTAAAAGAAAGGCCATTGAGGGTGTTTTTCTCATGGTCATAGCTAAAAACTAGGTTTTCTACTTCTATCGCGTGGCTCATTGCTTGTTTTCTTTTTTGAGTTTCTTATGCACCAATATCTCGTTGACGACGACAAAGATGAGCCAAAGGCCCGCCAAGCATCCTCCGACAATCCAATAAGCGATGTCTGGATCGTCTTTTCCGGCGTTCGGGGCAAAGGCCACCGCCGCCACAATCCCAAGGATCAAGATATAGATGATTATTCGATAAGCTACTCGGTTGTTCATTATTTTATGTTTATGTCGATTTCTTTCCCTTGGTATTGACGAAGCTTCACGCCAGCCAATTCCAATATTTTGCGGGAGGCTTTGTAAATGACGCCGTCGCTATGGAAATCAGAGAGATAAACCACTTCTTTGATTCCGACTTGAACGATGGCTTTGGCGCATTCGTTGCAAGGGAACAAAGTCACATACAGCGTGCAATCCTTCAAAGCGGTTCCCTGGCGATTGTTCAATATGGCGTTGAATTCCGCATGGCAAACGAAAAGGTATTTGGATTCCAAACCTTCGCCATGCCCCCAAGGAACGTCGTTGTCGCTTACGCCCCTGGGCATGCCGTTGTATCCGACGGAAACGATCTTCTTGTCGTTGTCGACGATGCAGGCGCCAACCCTAGTCGAAGGGTCTTTGCTGCGAAGGGAGGACAAGACGGCGAGGCCCATGAAGTATTCGTCCCAATTTATGTTGTCGGTTCTGTATTTCTCTTCCATAAGGTCTCTCCTTCCGCGTAAAGCATACGCTTTAGGGAAATTATCGCAACAAAAGAAAGAAAAAGCCAAGGATATAGAGTTAAACAAAAAGCCCTCCTAGGAGGGCGTTCTCATCTATTAAGGAATATCAATATTCGTCGTTGTCGAAGGCGGAGATCATTATTCTGCTGGTTTGGTGGACCGTTTCCACCATTTCGCATTCCGAAAGATAATCCTCTTTGCTGGCTCTGGATCTTTTATCGTCATCAACGCGGAAAGGGAAACTATCGGGATTAAACATACTCATTGCCTCTGCTCGATAGACTATTTTGATAGGAAAAAGACGCTAACTCAATGAGGCGATTATTACACTGTATGAATAAAGGCCAAAGGCATTAGAAACCACCTAAATTATTTCTTTTTGGAAGGTTTCAAAACATAGCCCAAACCATAAGAAGAAAGTATTTTGGCCAGCTTCATTTTCGATAGCTTTTTCCTTATCGAAGAGATATGGACGTCCACGATTCTGGTATTGTCTAGATGATCGTTCTTCTTTAGAAGACTTAGAAGGAATTCTCTCGATACGGGCTTCCCGACATTGAAATAAAGGCCTTTTAGCAAAGCCCATTCCATTTGGGTGAATGACGCGGATTTGTTGTCGAAATAAACGACTCTTTCCTCGGAGTCGACCTTCACCCTTTCGCCATCGTCTCTTATAAGCTCGAGGAAGGCCATATCATTTGCCTTTCAAGACCACGATCACCACGATGCAGGCGATTATCAAAAGAAGGAGAACCGAAAAATAGATTATTCCCCTTATCTTGCTTTTTTTGGCGGCTTTTATGTCTTCTTCGTCCATGTCGACGACTTGCATCTTCTCTTCTTCTTCGGTCATAACTATCTATAATC
>CAVIYC010000012.1:0-4336 GCA_963647095.1 Oscillospiraceae bacterium
AACTACAACAGACAGCAGACCTCCGACTGGACCTCCAGAAAGACCAGCTTGCTCGATCTCGTTAAATCCTATAATACTTCCCTCAGCACCTACATCTTCCAGGACCTCGTCAAAGAAGGGAACATCAAATTCTCCGACAAGGACATGGAGAAGCGTATCCAGGTCTATTCCAAGACCCAGCGCCAATCCACTTCCGACGGAGCCTTCGAAACCTGGCAGAACGCTTGGAAGACCTATGCCGAAATGATCGAAGCCCAAGATTACAATCGCTCCTTGACCTTCGATTGGGCCTCTGAAGGCGGAAGCTTCAACGGCAATGCCACCGACAAGGGCCGCATGCTCAGCGAAGTCTGCGCCATCGGCTATTCCACCCACAGCGGTACCGACTGGGCGAAAGGAGGAAGATGCTACTATGCCGACTAATTTGAAGAAAATCATTTTGGGAGCCAGCTCGCTCCTTCTAGTCGGAGGCGCTTTGGCCAGCTGCAGCGACGTTGTCGCCACCCCGACCGAAGACCAATACGACAAAGCCTCCATCTTGGATCTCGACGGCGTTGAAAACAACACCATGAAGCAGATCTACGACGCTTTGGTCACCGAAGGCGATTCCAATTCCGAAAAAGTCCTCCGCAACATCCTCAAGCTCTATTCCCAATCCCTTTATGGGGATTTCTGGGAAATCAAGGAAGCCTACGATGCCGGAGACAACGCCAAATTGTCCGAAATCGCCGATGCCCATTCCATCTATCACGACAAAGACGGAAAGGGTTCCACCGTCAAATTGGTCAACACCTTCACCGATATGATGATCGAGGTGAAAAAAGCCTTCCACGGCTATATCACCAATACCTCTTATCAGGAACGTTCCCAATTCATCGAGAGGAAGTTCTACGACGCCCAAGTCAAGAACAACTACAACCTCGGCGACGACTATTACGAAGAGGCCGTCGCGGTCCTTGGCTCCTTCAGAGTCTTGGAAACCCCGACTTCCACCGAATTGGACGCTTATTTCAAGAATCCGTTCGTCACTTATAAGGAATATATCGACATAGCAATCCTCCCGGATATCTATCGCGATATGTTGGTCTCCCAATATCTCTACACCGTCAACTATCGTTCTTTGGGCCTCTCTTATGCCCGTAAGATCGACGTCGTCAAATTGGCGGAGAATACCTCGTATACGGACGCCACCAAGAGATTGGTCGCTTCCTACGCCAAGAACGTAATCGAAGACACCACCGTCGATCAGGATACCTACGACTTCACCTTCTTGGATGACCTTTATAAGGGCGTCCCCGAAATCGTCGCCGGATATGCCGATTCGGCTTTGGTCAGCAGAATCTATTCCGACGCCGGTTGGAACACCTATAGCACCACCGACACCGTTTATGGCAAATTCATCGCCGACAACGGAACTTATGCCGGCGCCAAGATCTACAAGGAATCCACCTTCGGCGGATATATCGCGGATTATCTGAAGATCTACGACAACACCATCGACGATTCCTCGATTCTCAGCGACTTCACCAACTCCGGCGCCTACACCGCCAAGACCGGTCTCCAAATCAAGAAGAATTCCTTGTTGGCCACCGACGACACCACTTATGGTTGGTATAACCAGAGCGGCATCGGATCGGTCGTCCCAAGCGATATCTCCAAACGCTTGTTCAAGATCACCGTCGCCAACGAAGTCGACAACGAATCCACCACCAACGGCCGCTATGGCTATCAAAGGAACGGCGGATATTACATGATCCCGGAGAAATTCGAAACCGGAACCAAATATCCTTATATCATCAACGACAGCGGAACCTATTATTTCGTGAAAGTCGAAGAAGCCGTCATGTCCTCGAAGCTCAATTCCGACAGCGACAACTACTACGATAAGACTCGCGGCGAAGAATACGTCGCCGAGCACATCGCCCGTCAGATCGCCGCCTTGTTGGCCAGCTCCGACACCTACGCCAGCGACTCCAACAAATACTGGGTCGAAAAGATGACTCTCATCTACCACGACACCAGCGTCTACGAATACTTCAAGAAGACCTTCCCGTCTCTCTTCGAATGAAAAACTGATATAGTAAGAGGTGGCGGAAGCCGCCTCTTTCTTTATTTGAAAGGATTGTTATGAAAGACGTGTTTTGCAAAATAATCGACAACGAGATTCCTTCGACCAAGATTTACGAGGACAAGGACGTTTTGGCCATCATGGATATTTCCCAATGCACTTTAGGGCATGCCCTGGTGATGCCCAAAAAGCATTGTGAGTCCGTTTTGGACTGCCCGACCGATATTTTATCGAAAATCTATGCCGTGGCCCAAAAAATAGCCAATGCCGAAATCAAGGCCTTCGGGGCGAAAGGCGTCAACATATTGACCAACGCCAAAGAGGCCGCCGGCCAGTCCGTCCCCCATTTCCACGTGCACGTATTGCCCAGGTATGGCGAAAACGACGGGTTGGATATCTCATTCACCGACCATGAACCGGATTTTGCCCTCATCGCCGAAAGGGCCGATAAATTAAAGGACGCCCTAAATGGCAAATAAAGATTATTTGATAAGGGCATATGACGAGAGCAAGACCGTCCGCGGCTTTGCCTGCATCTGCACCGATTTGGTCCAAAAGGCCATAGACATCCACCAATGTTCACCGCTTTCCGGCATGGCTTTCGGCCGCTTGCTTATCGGAGCCATCATGATGGGCGATACATTGAAAGGCGAAAAAGAGAGCTTGTCCATCCGCGTTAACGGGGATGGCGAACTGAATACCATGCTCGCCGTCGCGGACTCTTCCGGCGGAGTTAGGGGCACTATCTCCAACCCGATGGTCTTAAACGCCAAATCCGTCGGGGAAGCCATCGGAAAAGGAACTTTGACCATCGTTAGGGACATGGGCTTGAAGAAGCCTTACACCTCCACCGTCCCTCTTCAAACCGGGGAAATCGGAGATGATTTGACCTTCTATTACGCTTCGTCTGAGCAGACTCCTTCGGCGATGGGGATGACCGTCATATTCGATAGGGAAACCTTGAAGGTCAAAGTGGCCGGAGGCTTCTTTATCCAACTTATGCCCGATTGCCCCGAGCCATATGTGATAACCGTCGAGGAAAACCTTTCTTGGATGGGGAGTTTGAACAAAGTCTTGGAAGAGGAGCCCACCGCCGAGCATTTGCTAAACAAAGTGATGGACGGCTTGGGCATTGAGATAACCGAGAAAAAAGAAGTCTCTTACCGTTGCAATTGCTCAAAAGAAAGAATGGAAAGGGCCTTGTTGTCCCTTCCAAAAGAAACGTTGAATTCCATTTCCGAGGACGAAAATACCAGCATCACCTGCGATTTCTGCAAGAAGACTTATGTCTTCAGCCAAAAGGAAATAATGGATCTGGCCAATAAGAAATAAGAGAAAAAAGCTTTCCGCGATTTACGGAAAGTTTTTCTTATTTGGCGCCCTTATTTGCTGGGCTTATAGAACGATAGGTTGTCCAAGGCGAATATCCTTTGGGTGAAATCGCCTTTTTCCACCCCTTCGAAGGCGTTGTCCAAGACTTGCATCTTGGCGTCGAAGTTGTCGATGGTGGACAAAGCCAAGGCTTCCCTGGTCATCGGGACGATGGCCGAGCCGTATTCGGGAACCCCATGGTGGGAAAGGATCATATGTTGCATCAATATCGACAATTCGGGATCGATCTTCAGTTCGTCCGCGACCTTTTTGATTTCGGCCTGCATTATCGATATATGGCCAACCAATCTGCCTTCCAAGGTATATTTGGTGGCGACCGGCCCGGACAATTCCTTGGTCTTTCCGATATCGTGGAGCAAGCATCCGGCGATTAGCATATCCTTATTCAAGCTCGGGTATATATCGCACATCTTGTTAGCTAAGTCCGCCATGGTGATGGAATGATAAAGAAGGCCGCTTCCGAAGGCGTGGTGATTCCTCACCGCCGCCGGGTAGGTTACATATTCCGGATAGAATTTCTCGATTAGGGCTTTGGCAAACCTCTTTATTTCTTCGTCCTTCATGTTGTCTAGATAAGCGTTTAGCTTTTCGATGAGAGCTTCTTTCTCCACCGGGCAGGCTTTGACGAAACGACTGAAATCGATGTTTTCGGCATTCACTTTGCTAACGTCGAAAATCTTAAACTGCAGGGAGTTCTTGTATTGGTAGACTTGGCCATATAAGCCAACGACGTTTCCGGGGACCAAGGTCTCCAAATCTTCGTCGCTCACTTCCCATTTCTTGGCTTCCATGGTGCCGGATGAATCTTGAATGGTGACGTTGAGGTAACGTCCTCCGTCGGCTTTCACGCCTTTGGATACGGCGCTTATCAAAAAT
>CAVIYC010000012.1:4346-12741 GCA_963647095.1 Oscillospiraceae bacterium
AAAAATTGGGCTTCGATGGTCAATCCGTCTTGAAAATCTTTTATCTGTTTAGTCATTTCTCATTAGCTCCTCGATGTCATTCATTTTATATCCTTTATATAATAAGGAACGAATTATTCTTTGCTTAAGTTCATATCCTTGGCATTTGCGGCCTTGGATTCTCTTAGCTTTGTCGTAATCCTTCTTCAATAAGGCTTTCTCTTCTTTTTCGTCTTTATCGATCGTTAGGGAATATTTGTGGGCCAGTTCTTTGTTAAATCCCCTAGCTATCAAAGCCGTCTCAATCTTTCGTATTTTGGCTTTGTAAGGATAAGCTTGGTATCGTCTTTCCATAATGGGAATCAGCTCGGCGATCGCCTCTTCTTCGGGAGAGAAGGATAAGGACGAGACTATGTCGGGATTGACCTTTTTTATGTATAAGAGATCGTTTTTTATCTTATTCGGCCCGATAAGGGCGGCTTCCTTCATCTCTTTGAAATTTTCCGCGTATTCCCAATCGTTGAGGAGAGATGAATCCGTGAGCCTTTTAACGATATCGTCCAAATATTTGAAGGACGGGTATTTCGCCTTCACCTTTTCTTTGAGCAAATAGGAAGAATAGGCGTTTCTGGAAAGCAATCTGCAAGCGTACTCATAAGGCTCGGAAAGCTCGCTTAGATATCTTAATTTCCTTAACTCATCGTCCTTTATTTCCTTTGAGGCATAAAGATGCTCATCCAGATAGAAAGTCTCGCTCAAAGAAACGACTTCATCGCCCATATGGACGAAATAAAGGCCTTTCTTTCTCTCAATTTTCGTTATCTTTCTTTCTCTCATGTTCTTTTATCGCCATTTCGTAGGCCTTCATTACAGAAGAATAGAACATCTCCTTCGTGAAGGGCTCCAATGCCTTATATCCGTTTCTGACTATTCTTTCCAATTCTCTTTTGTCCATCGTCCGGATTCTTTCGCTTTTCTCGGGGAGTTCTTCTTTCAAAGAATAGACGAATCCGTTTTCGTTGTCTCTTATGACGTTTTTGTTGCTTTCGTCTTCTTTTACTAAGACCGGCAAGCCCGAAGCCATGGCTTCGAGATAGGTGAGGCCTTGGGTCTCGGAACTGGAAGAAAAGAGGTATAAATCGCCCAAATGATAATAGTTTGGCGCGTCTTCTGGCTCCACCCTGTCGGTGAATATGACTTTGTCGCTCAAACTTAAGGATTCGGACAAAGATTTCAGTCTCTTCAAATCCGGGCCTCCTCCGGCTATGACGAACTTAACGGAATCAGAGCCGTTAATAGAAACATAATCCTTGAAGGCGTAAATAAGCTCGTCTATGGACTTCTCCTTGGCCAATCTTCCAAAATAAAGGAGGACGTAATCGTTTTTGCCTATTCCCAAAGATTCTTTTATTTTTTCCGTCTCTTCTTTGTTTTCTTCATAAAAGGGCGAGAAGTCAAAACCGGTAGGGATCACGCTTATTTTCTCTTTTAAGCCCAAGGTTTCCATATAAGACAGAACCTTGTCGCTCGGAACGATGATCTCATCGGAATTGCCCGCGATGTGTTTGGTGTATTTCCTTACGACCTTTTTGCTGGTCTTATCGAAGAACCAGCCGTGGGAAAAATAATAAGTGTAGTCTTCCAAACACGTATGGTAGGTATAGACCGCCGCGACATCCAATTTCTTGGCGGCCTTAAAGCCCATCTGGCCCAATGGCCCGTCGGTTTGGATATGGCAGACGTCCGGGGAGAATTCCTCGATTATCTTCATGGCTTTCTTATGCACGAAGCCGGAAATGACGTAGTTGTATAAGAGCTTGAAACGAACTCCCTTCAATCTGATCAAAGAAGAGGAATAGGTGGATTTGTAGGCTTTCGAGGAATTGCTGGTAATAAACAATACCTCTTCGCCGTTTTCTTTCAAACAAGTAAAGAGGCTAAGACAAGAGGTGGCCACTCCGTTTATATCGGGCGGAAAGGTGTCGGAGAATATGACTATCTTCATTCTTCGTCCCCCTTCTTTTTCTTTTTGGAGAAACGTTCCTTTCTCTTTTCTTTGGCTATCTGGCGATTGATTTGCTTTGTCTGATAAGCCTCTTCCGCCTCGATCTTTCTTATGGCGTAAGTCTCATGTTGGACGGTAATGAAGCTCTTTTTGGAGGCGTTCTCGTATTCTTTGGACGGCTTTACTTGGCAACCGACCGAGACTATGCCGGAAATGATGACCAAGAAATGATAGGAAATAGCCCTCCAAAGGATTTGGGTGGAAGCCAAATTCGCTTTGAGGTCGCGGATCAATTCCCCGTTTGGACCTAGGGTCGGGCCTATAACCGACTGATAGATGAGGACGTAGAACAATTCCGAAACGCCGGCCGCGCCGGGAATCGGGAACAATCCCGTCACCATCTGGTGGAAAGCGGACAAGAAGCAAGTGTCGAACAAACCGGCAACGGAGAAATCGCCGGTAGCTTGGAATGCCGAGGCCGCGAAATAAGGGAAGGAGAATTTCACCAACAAGCTTATTTGGAGGATGACGGATATCAATACGGCGACCGGAATGTTGGTTTGGAGACGCTTGAGCTCAATCTTGAAGTTCTCGACTTGGATTCTGAGCGATTCCCTCAAACCGTCCGGGTTCTTGACGAATTTCAATTTGTGGCCGATGTTCACGAATTTGTTCATGAACCAGTTGTGGAACCTATGGGAATAGGAAAGCAAGAACAATCCGCCGAGGATTATGAGGTTGACCGCGAAGCCGATGATAATCAAAGGAAGCAAAGTCATGGAAACGTCGCCGATATGGAATTCGAAGGAGGCGTATTCCGAAATCCTCTTCCATTCCACGATTACGGAAATAACGTCGAATATGATGAGGTTTATTTGATAAAGGATGAAGTACATGACGAAAATCGAGGCGGCGTTGGATATCTTCACCCCTTGCCTTTTCATGATGTAGCTTTGCATTATCTGCCCGCCGGAAGCCCCTGGCGTCAAAGCCGAATAAAAGATCCCGACGAAGGAATTGCCTATGGCTTGGCCATAGCTGTATTTCTTGGTATATAGCCTAGCGAAGATAAAGATTATCAAGGCATCCAGAAGCACCGAGACGATGACCATCGCGATAAATCCCAAAAGCCATTTCCATTCCGCGGTTTTCAAGGCCGTGACGAAAATCATAAAGCCGTCCGAGATGTTCCCCGCCCCGGCGGACAAGAAGGACAAAACCAGCGAGACTACGGTAAAAACAACCGCGATCGTAACCGAAACGATCAAACGGACTTTGCTGGAACCTTTTTTCTTTTCTTTGGTTCCTTCGGTCTCGGTGGGTTTATCTTCTAGTTTTGGCAATTCTTCTTCAGGCATAAAATACATCGGTATTTTAGTCTTTTTGTTTCAAAGACAAAACAATAGCTTCTATTCGATGAACGATTTTATGGCTTTTTTGATATCTTTCGCATCCATTTTGGATTCCAAAATCATTTGAGAACCGCTTTTGTTTCGATGGAATTCTTTTTCTATGCCAAGAGGCAAGACCTTCATGTCGCTTAGCCCATAATAAGCGGCTATGCGTTCGCCATACCCGCCGGTCTTAACGCCATCTTCCAAAATAACAGAGACCTTATGCTCATTTTTCAGTTCTTCCAACAATTCCTTGTCCAATCCAGAGAGGAAAACGGGATTAATGATAGTCGCGTTTCCGCCTAACTCTTTGTCCAATTCCAAAGCGAGTTCATAAGTGTTTCCCACTACGAAAATGGCGACTCCCTGTCCTTTTTTGATTATTTTGGCTTTGTTTGACAACGAATAATCCGTGTCATCCTTTTTGCCGTTAGAGATAACTTTCGATGGCATTCTTATGCATGTCGGGTGCTTGGATTGATGGATGGCGTAATCCAACATCGAAAGATATTCTTCTTTGAATATCGGACATAGGTGAACGAGATTGGGAATGGAAGACAGCATCGAAATGTCGAATATTCCCGAATGCGTCGGGGTCTTTTGCCCGGATAGTCCCCCGCCGCTGATGGTTAGGATCGTAACAGGCGAATCGTTCAAGCAAATGTCTTGGGATATTTGGTCATATGTTCTTTGCAAGAAAGAAGAGCCAACGCCCCAAACGGCTTTAACCCCTTCCTTGCTCATGCCGCTAGACATACCCGCCGCATGTTCTTCGGCGATGCCTACGTCGATGAAATGCTTGCCGAGCTTTTTTCTTTTTTCCTTGTCGGCCGCGAAAACGAATCCCGGAGTCGCGGCGTTTATGATCGCCACCGGCTCGCCTTCTTCTATTTTCTCGGAAAGATAGGAAATGGTTAATCCCGGATAAGTTTCATTGGGTTGCTTTTTGATTTCCCCGGTCTCCAAATCAAACGGAGGAGGGCAATGGAAGGCTTCCGGATCCTTTATGGCGTATTCGTATCCTTTGCCTTTTACCGTATGGATATGCAAAACGATGGGATGATCTATGTCTTTGACGGACTTTAAAACTTTTATTAGTTCCAACACGTCATTTCCGTTTTCGACGTATCTATAATCAAAGCCCAAGGCCTTGAAGAAGTTGTTGTTGGAAGTTCCGTTGGTTTTCCTAAGTTCCGCCAAATTGAAGGCGTAGCCGCCATGATTTTCGGCGATGGAATTCTCGTTATCGTTAACGATGATGATGGTGTTGGTGTTTGTTTCCACCACATTGTTCAAGCCTTCGTAAGCCTCTCCGCCGGAAAGGGAGCCATCTCCTATTATGGCGATGACGTTTTCTTTGCCGTTGACCAAATCCCTTCCTCTGGCTAAGCCATTGGCCAAGGATATGGCAGTGGAAGTGTGGCCTATTTCAAAGGCGTCATATTCCGATTCGTGAGGGTTGGTGAAACCAGAGACCAAGTCGTGTTTGCCATCTTCCAAATAGGCATATTTTCTGCCGGTCAATATCTTATGCGTGTAGCATTGGTGGGAGACGTCGAAAACGATTTTGTCGTAGGGGGCGTTAAAAACGTAATGAAGGGCGATGGTTAGCTCCACCACGCCGAGATTGGGGCCGATATGGCCTCCGAACTTCGAGGTGGATTGAAGCAATGCCTTTCTGATTTCCTCGGCTAAAACGATCAATTCTTCGTCGTTTAGCTCTTTTACGTCTTTTGGACTATTGATGCGTTCGATGATCATGTTATTGGAGGTTGACCGCCACGGAATGGAGATAGACGGCCTTGGTGATATTGGTTATCTCGAATTTGACTTTGCCGGATGTCGGCGTGGCCAAAGTCGTGGATTTCACTTGGGCTTTGCCTATTTCGTAGCCGAGTTTCGATTCTCCGACCAACTCATCCCCAACATACATTGAGCAAGTATAGGATTCGCCAGAGGCCGCCGAACCTTTGAGATGCAAAGATTCGATCAAGGTCTTGTCGGAGAAGGTGAAATCTTCTTTGCTGGTGATGGTCAATGTCTGCACCGGAACGGTACCAGTTCCAAACGCGACGCCAAAGTCCCTGTTCATGCTGCCGATTTTTCCTGCGGCGTAATTGATGATCCATGTGACGCCGTTTAAGGTCAATTCATTGTCCACGCCCGGTTTTTCCTTGATGCCATTCAGGTCTTTTCCGGATGCGCTGCCGGTGAAGGTGTAGCTATAGGTGCTATAAAAGAACGGATCCAAATTCACCACTTCGAAGGAATAGCTCAAGGCGTTTGTTTCGGTTTTGACGGTGACGGTTTTGGTGCCGACGGTATCTAAAGTTTCTCCGTCAGCAACGCCTTCCAATGTCCAGTTGGTGTCGTTGCCAATGGCCAAATTAGCCCCGTATTTCCCAATAACGACATCGTTTATGGAAAACACCGAGCCGATTTCATAGGAACGCTTGGCCGAAACGATGGTTCTAACCTCTTCTTTTGGGCTTTCGATATTCAAAGCATCATAGGAACTGGTTACCATGCTGAGGTTGCCGGGTTCGTTCTTTTTGGAGCCGAAAGCGTAATCGACCAAGCCCGGGAAATCAACATAGGGGTTTCTGTTTCCCTGAGCGACGTTTTTGGTTTCGTCGCTATGGGTTTTGGGAATATAGGAATACACGGATTCGTTATGCTGATATTCGGATAAGTCCACCGTAACGGAAGAAGACCAAGAAACGAGGTCGCTTAAATTTCCGACGGCGTAAGCCGAATAAGTCGTTTCGTTGTAATCGACGTAGTCTTCTTGAACTTTCAAACCAGGATAGAGGAAATTGCCGCTCTCGTCGTAAGCGTCCTCGCTATACATGGTGGCCATATAGAAGATGGCTCTGGACAATTTGCCTTTGTCTTTCTCCGCCGGTTCGAAATTCTTGCTGTCGTAACGGTACCCGCCATTCGCGTAGTCCATATCCTTGAAGGTCGAATCGTTTTGGTTGGCGTTCCCGTAGTTCTTGTTGCCTCTGGAGGAATTGCCAGAATAGCTGGAAGCGAACAAATTGTGGAAATCCGTGGCCCTTCCTAGGGTTTTGACCGCCTTGGTCGTGCCTAGATTGGTCATCAAACTGGCGGGGAAGGCGTGTTCCCTTTGCCAAGATTTTTGGGTTAGGGCAGGATCTACGTTAGTCCCGGAATAGACCACGTCCAACATTTCTCTGTCATAAATGTCTTTGTCGGCGTCTTGGTTGCTCATCCAGTTGGTGTTGGTGCCGGCGTATTCTATGGCCTGGTATGTTCCGGAAGAAATGATGTCGTGGAGCTTTTTGATGAGATCCGCGCCATTTCTCCAGAAAGTCAGAGAGCTGTAATAATCGTTATATAGATGAGATTGATATTCGTCTACGGGAATAGGGGAATCGTCCGAACTCGAAGAAGAGTTGCCACCAGTGTTAGACGAAGAGCTGTCATTCGGAATCGAAGGCGTGGACGAGGACGGTTCTTGATTAATATCGCACGCGCTCAAAAGCAATGACGCGCTTAAAGAAACTAATGCTAATAAACGATTTATCTTCATGCTCTTCATTTTGCCATTTATCGATTTTCAAATAAAGACAAATGAAATGGTTTTTGACTTTGTCTTTGGCCCCTTTAATAATAATGCCTATGAATTATTTACTTTATAACTCGCTCTCGTCTTCCTTGAAGGGAGAGAAAATAGCCAACGAAATAATCTCGAAATTATCCGATAGATTCCCCGATTTAAAGCCCATAAACCTATTGAAGGAAGATAAGCTTGCCTTCGTTAATGGCTTAAAAGAAGACGACAACGTCGTCATCGCCGGAGGGGACGGAACATTGAATCACTTCATCAACGACATCGACGGCAAAGACCTAGTTTGCCCTTTCTATCTCTTCTCCAGCGGGACCGGAAACGACTTCGCCAAGGATAACGAAGAAAAGAAAGACGAGGACGGTTTGATTAAAATCAACGACTTGATGCACGAGCTTCCGATAGTCGAAGTCAAAGGCAAGAAATACCGTTTCTTCAACGGAGCGGGATTAGGCATCGACGGCGATACCTGCGCCGAAGCCAATAGGCAGAAAGCCAAAGGCAAAGAAAAGATCAGCTATATCGGCATAACCCTCAATTTGATTTTGAACAAATTCGAATCCGCCACCGCGACCATCGAAGTCAATGGCGAGACATTGACCGTGGAAGATACCTTTTTGGCATCCGCGATGTATGGCAAATATTTCGGCGGAGGGGTTTTGATCGCCGAAAAGCAAAGAAGGGAAGATAGAAAGCTCACTTTGGTCATAGCCCACGTCAAAGGAAGGATTAGGACTTTGTTGGCTTTGAATAAGGTAAACAAAGGCAAATCGGAAACAATGGGCAAACAGATAGCAAGGTACGTGACCGACTCCGTGACCATAAAATTCTCAAAGCCGCATGCCTTGCAGATAGATGGCGAAGTCGTGGAAGACGTGACCGAATACAAGGCTTACATCAACAAATAGGAAAAAGGCGATTGGAAGTCGCCTTTTTGTTTAAATGTCTTTATCGAGCAAGAAGTCGGCCAAATGGATGATTTTAATGCCGTTTATGTTCCCGCTGGCGTAGTCGTCCAATGTCACCACCATTTTGGGGTAATTGTCTTTTATTTTCATCAAATTGGATATTTCCCTATCGGATTCTTTCGGCAATTCGCGACAGACTTGGACATAAATCTTTTTGTCTCTCAAAGAGGCGATGAAATCTATTTCCTTGTCCCCGCTTTTGCCGACGTAAACATCATACCCGCGACGCTTTAGCTCCATAAAGACTATGTTTTCTATCGTCGAGGATATGCTCGTGGGGTTAAATCCATATAACGAGTATTTGATCGATTGGTCTGCGAGGTAGAACTTTTCTTGCGTTTTCAAAACGCTTTTGCCCTGCAAGTCATATCTTTTGCAACGATAAATGACGAATGCCTTCTCAAGCCATTCTAAATAATTGTAAATAGCCTCGACGGATATGGTTCTCTTCTCCGAC
>CAVIYC010000013.1:0-9537 GCA_963647095.1 Oscillospiraceae bacterium
AACCGTCATTGGTCATTCTCGATGAGCCGGACGCCGGAATGGACGAACATTCTCATGAACGCCTAATGGAAACGGTGGAGCTATTGCATCGAAAAGGCATAGGCTTGCTATTCGTGTCTCACCATCCTCATGATTTGGAACACGCGGATAAGATATATTTCATCGAGGACGGAGAAATCCTCCCATACGAAAAAGAACTAGAGAGGGGGCATCATCATGTTGAGCTATGATTTCATGCAAATAGCCTTTGTGGCCGCCCTTCTTTTGGGGATTGCTTTGCCTTTGATCGGAAGCGGGGCCATTTACAAGGGAATCGCCAACTCCGGCGACGCTTTGGCTCATTCCGCTTTGGCTGGCGTAGCCATCGGTTTGGTGGCGGGCTTGAACACGACCGTCGTTTCCATAATAACCACCATCGTCGGATTGCTTATCGTCGAATTGCTAAGAAATTATTTTTCTAAATATGTGGAAATAGGCTTGGTGGTGGTATTGAGCGCCGCTATAGGCTTAGTTGGCGTTTTGTCAAACAAAGCCGGAGTGGCCAACCTCAATTCCTATCTATTCGGATCGATTATCTTGATTGATCAAACCCAGCTTATCATCACGGCGATCTTGACCGTGGTTATAGTTTTGTTCGTGGTGCTATTCGGGCCTCAGTTATTCTGCGTCTGGTATTCCAAAGACGAAGCCAAGGTCCATGGCATTAAAGCCGGATTATTGAACGCCGTCCATTCCATTTTGCTGGGTCTTACGGTGGCTATCGGCGAAAAAATAGTCGGTTCCCTAGTCATTGCTTCGATGATTATCTTGCCTTGCGCCATTTCGCTGACCTTCAAAAAAGGGTATTGGTTTACCTTGGCTTCCGGCGTTGTCATTTCCGTCGCCTCCATGCTTGTCGGCCTTACGATTTCCTATTATGCCGATTGGGCGCCGGGCGCCACGATCGTCTTGCTGACCATTTCCGTTTTGGCTATCGTTTTGATAGTCAAAGGCTTTATGAAACTCGCGAATCTTCTAAAAGCCAAGAGAAACGGAAATCGTCAATCAAAGCAATAAAGCAAGTAAGCGGTTTCATGCCTTGCCGCTGGTTAAATTTAATGGTCTTGGTGAATACGGATTCACTTGAGGCCATTTTTTTCTTGTTATGTGTGTGCGTAAAAGACTAAACTAGTGGCAGACGATTTATGCGACCATGCTCTTATAGAGAGCCGTTCTGATTAAGAACGATTGTTTGGCCGCAAGCTAAGAAAGGAAAGATTCATGGCCTTTGAACTAAAGTACGCGAACCTGCCAATCAGAGACGAACGCCTATGTTATGCCGACGGCGGAAATCCGAACGGACCCGTTTTGTTGTGCATCCATGGCAATTATGGCTCCCATTTTGGCATGAGCGCTTTTTTTGAAGAAACCTCGAAAACCTATCGCGTCGTCATCCCGGATCTCAGGGGCTTTGGAAGAAGTTCCTACAACCATCCATATTCGACATTGAAGGAAATGAGCGACGATTTGATCGAACTCTGCAATGTCATCGGCATCAAAAAAGCCACGGTCCTAGGACATTCCTTGGGCGGTGGAGTGGCGATGCAATTCGCCATCGATGCCCCGGACATCACGGAAAGATTGATATTGGTCGCCCCGACCTCGGTCTATGGCTACCCCCTCTTCAAAGGGAATGCCCAAACCGGATTCAAACCGTTTGAGTCCATGGAAGACTGCATGACTTCCGACGATCCGATCGGAAAAGCCATCCAGTTGACCGTCAACACCTTCAAATCCGGAAATTTGGATGCGTGCATCAAGCTTATGAGCGGGATGGGAGGGCACACCGAAGAGCCCAGCGAGCGTTTCATCGAGACTATAAAAGAAAGCATGCTCCAAAGGGATCTTCTCGCCGCCGATTGGGCGCTTATGACCTGGAACATAACCGATAAGCCGAGCTTATATTCCCCGGGAAACGGAGAATACAAAAAGATTCTGGCTCCGACCTTGCTCATCACCGCCGAGAACGACACGTTCGTGCTCCCCTTCATGACCGAAGCGAACGTGAATGCGCTAAGTTGGAAAGGAAAGGATTTCATCCATATCCAATATCCGAATTGCATTCACAACATCTACGCCCCCGAATCCGAGGGCGGACAGAAGACCAGGTTCTTCAAGGATCTGAATTCCTACCTTCTCACCGGCAAAGTCGCCGAATAACAAAGTTATCTAATTTAAGGAGATAAAAAACATGAAAACCAACGTTGGAATTGTCGGAACTGGCATTTATATACCAGAAGGCCGCATGACCGCAAAACAAATCTCGGATGCCACCAATGGCGTTTGGTCCGAGGATGCCGTAATCAGCAAATTGGGCATCAAATCCAAACCTATCCCTTCTTCCGATTGGACCGTTGACGGAACCCAGGAAATGGGCGCTAAAGCCGCTTTGGATTGCTTGAAGAACACCGGCGTCGATCCTAAAGACATCGATGTGATCCTCTGCTTCGGCGAAGAATGGAAAGAATATCCTTTGACCACTTCCGCCTGCTATATCCAAGACAGAATCGGCGCTTCCAACGCTTGGGGCATCGACGTCCAGAACCGTTGCTGCACTTGCGTCGCGGCAATGGAGATCGCCCGCTGCATGTTGATTGCCGATGACACCATCGACACCATCTTGGTCTGCGGCGGATATCGCAACGGCGATTTCGTCGACTACACCGACAAGAACATGTCCATGATGTATAACTTGGGCGCCGGCGGAGCCGCCATCATCCTCAAGAAGAACTACAACAAGAACTTGCTCTTGGGCTCCCACTTGATGTCCGATGGCTCCTTGGCCCGCACCGCCGGCGTCGAAATCGGCGGACAAGCCAACCCCATCAATGCCGATAACTGGCAAGAAGCCCAGAAGTCCTTGCGCTTGATGGACGCCGTCAAGATGAAAGATCGCTTGAACGTCGTTTCCATGCCCAACTGGTACAACTGCGTCACCCAGGCCTTCAAGAAAGCCGGGCTTCCCGAAAAGATCGACTATCTCTCCGTCCTCCATATGAAGAGATCCGGCCACTATGGCTTGCTTGGCCACTGGGGCTTGACCGATGAGAATTCCATCTATCTCGAAGACTATGGCCACATCGGCCAATGCGACCAAATCTTGTCTTTGCACCTCGCGCTCAAAGAAGGCAAAGTCAAAGACGGAGACGTCGTTTGCATGATCGCCGCGGGCATCGGATACGTCTGGTCCGCCAACGTCATCAAATGGGGCGAAGCGAAATAAGCTTGGCTTCCAACCAATCACTTGATTTTTTGGGGGAGGCGAGAAAAAAGCCTCCCCTCATCGACACGAAAGGAAAAATAATATGAGTGTTATATTCTCGAACGCATCCATATTGAACCTCTTTGTATCGTTGATTACGGTCTTGGCGATCACTCTTGTTTTCAAGACTTCGACCACGACCAACTTCGCTCAGACAACCATCGCGACCTTCGGCGGTTACCTCGTTGCCAAGCTTGGATATGAACACAACATCAATATCTGGCTGTCACTTGTCATCGGCTTGGTCGTTTGCTTGTTGATGGGCTTATTCATCGATACTTGCATTATCAGGCGTGCGAAAGCGGCCAATGCCGTTTCAAAGCAGATAATCACCATGGGCTTTACCTATGTATTGCTCTCCTTGATCTCCGTCGTCATGCAGATCCGCGAAGCCGACGGCAGCATCATCCAGCAGAATCCGGCTACCGTATTCTTGCCTTTGACCAACGCCGACACCACGGCCTATGGCTTCAAAATCGGCGAAGTCACCTATTATTGGAACACCTTGATCTGCGTTGGCATCGCCGCCATCTTGATCACGATATTCTTCGTCCTCGTTTATAAGACCAAATTCGGTCTCGGCGTTCGTATGACAGCCTCCAACGAGACGACCGCTCAGATGATGGGCGTCAACACCCATTTGATCACCGCCTTCTCTTGGTCGTTTGCCACGATGTTGGGCTGCTTCGCCTGCGTTTTCCTAAACACCACGACCGGTTCCTTGAACACCTCGATCATGACTTCCGTCCAGTTGATGGCATTCTTGGCTTGCGTAGTCGGCGGCTTCAACACTTTCTGGGGCCCGGCCGTCGCCACGGTCATCATTTGGCTTTTGGGCGGTTTGGTCAATTTGCTCGGAAGCATTCCATCCATCTCCGACATCACCATGTGGAAAGACGTCATCGTCTATGGCGTCGCCATGATTTTGGTTTTGATCAAACCGAGCGGTCTCTTTGGCAAAGCGGTTAGAAAGAAGGTATAAGCATGAGCAACGTAGTCAAATCTTATGTCGCGGCCACTTGTACCGCGAACAACCATCGCAATTTCGGCAAAGAAAAAGCGAAATCTATCTTCGGCAATACCATCAATCAATTCTTGATCATGGGCGTTGTCTTCCTCGTCTTGGGCTTATTGGCCTTGCCTTCGGTGGGCATCATCCCCCAAAAATACGCTTCGGTAATCGCCAACATCATGATGTATACCATCGTGTCCTTCGGCTATTGCTTGTTGCTTGGCTATGCCGGTTTGGCGTCTTTGGGTTCCTCTTGCTTCTTGGGCATCGGCGCCTATTGCGCGTTTTATGCCTGTTTGACTTGGGGTCTCCCTTATATCGTCGCCATCATCATGGCTATCGTCGTATCGGTCATAATCGGCTTGGCGATTGGCTTCATCTCCCTCCGCATCGAAGGCTTGTTCTTGGCCATCGTTACCTTGGGATTGTCTGAAATCATCCGCGTCGTCCTTCAAAACATCTATTCGTCCCCAATCAGCGTCACTCGTACATTGAAATTCACGCTCTTTGGTCAGGAAGTCACCAATTCTCAATTGTTCTTTGTGGTTTTGGTCATGATGCTTTTGACGGTCTTTGTCATCTATAACATCATGCGTTCCCCGACCGGCCGCAGCATGTTGGCCATGAAGAACTCCGTTCCCGTGGCCCAAGCCTTCGGCGTAAACCTTCTTTATTATAGGGTTTTGGCCTTCATCATCGCTTGCGTCACCGCGGCTTTGACTGGCGTTTGCTACTTGTCGATCGGTTTGTCCATCACCCCGACCAATGCCTCGGATCCGGCATTGAGCT
The DNA here is from genome assembly GCA_963647095.1 of Oscillospiraceae bacterium. Taxonomy (GTDB): domain Bacteria; phylum Bacillota_I; class Bacilli_A; order RFN20; family CAG-826; genus UBA4951. The sequence continues at coordinate 5,103 of CAVIYC010000013.1, forward strand.
TATCGTTGTCCTTGAACGTTTTGGCCGCCGTTATCATCGGTGGTTACAAATCGCTTTGGGGAACCTTTGGCGGAGTCGTGTTCGTCTTCGGATTGACTTCTTTGTTCGGCGCGATGTTCCCGACCGCTTCGACTGTCATCGCTCCATACATGAGTTTGATCATCGGTGTAATCACCATCCTCATCGTCATGTTCTATCCTGGCGGATTCTGGCAGCTATATTGGACCGCCAAAATAAAAATAAAGGCCGCAAAGGCCAAGAGGGAGGTACGTTTGTATGGCGCAGAATAAATTGGATTCCCGCAGACTTTATCAAAAGATCCTCTCCAACAAAGGCAAGATAAACCTCTTTGCTGAATACAAAGACTATTACAAGACCTTGCTTGACAAGAAAACCGCGGACAAGAGGCAGGCTTTGCTTCAAAAGCATGAAGCAGAACTGGCCGCCTATGATTTCTATTTGAAGCCGGTGGAAGAAGTCTATGCGACTTTCGAAAAGACCGACATCAAGGAAAAAGAAAAGGAACTCAGCCTTTTGTATCGCAAAAACCGCGAGCAAAACAAGCGCTTGATCGTCAAAAATCCCGAAGCCGAAGAGGAATTGAACGCCGCTTTGGCCACTATCAAAGAAGATTGCGACGCCGAACTCAAAGCTTACAAAGACGGTGTCATGGCCGACATTGAAGCCGCTCGCGCCGAAGCCAACATCGACGAGATCAAGATTAAGCGCGACGAAGCCGTTGCCAAACACGAAGCCGAATTGGCGGAGTTCGACGCCAAACAAAACGCTTTCAACGAAAAGAAAGTGGCTTTGAACAACCTCAAGCAAGATAAGAGAATCGAAAAACTAAAGGCCCAATTGGTGACTTTGGAAGAGACTCTCAACCAAATCAACGAAGTCCAAAAGCAAAATACCATTTTGGAAGATGACGAAATCTTGCGCGTCAAAGACCTTTGCATGTATTTTGGTGGCTTGCACGCCGTCGATATGCTTAACTTCAACGTCAAAGACGGCGAAATATTCGGTCTCATCGGCCCCAACGGCGCCGGCAAGACCACGGTTTTCAACTGCATCACCCAGTTCTATAAGCCGACCGCCGGACAATTGGAATTCCGCACCAAAGAGGGAGACATCATCGACCTTACCAAAGAAAAGGTCCATAACGTCGTCACTTTGGGCATTGCCCGCACTTTCCAAAACGTCGAAGTAATCAAAGAATGCACGGTCTTGGAAAACATGTTGATTGCCGCCGGCAGACAATATCAGTCCAACCTCTTCGATCACATAATCCATAGCAACATGCTCAAACTTGAGGATGCCGTCATCACCCAACGCGCCTTGAAGGTTTTGGACTTCATGGGCTTAACGGCCTACGCCAACCACTTGGCCATGGGCTTGCCTTATGGCGTTTTGAAGAAAATCGAAATCGCCCGTACCTTGATGACCGACCCTCAGTTGATCATTTTGGACGAACCTGCCGCAGGTTTGAACGATTCCGAAACCAAGGACTTGGCGAAATTGATCCGCCATATCCGCGACGAATACCATTGCACCATCTTGCTCGTCGAGCACGATATGGGCTTGGTCATGAGCATTTGCGACTGCATCTGCGCCATTGCCTTCGGCAAACTTTTGGCTTTGGGCACCCCGGCCGAAATCCAGTCCAACAAAGCCGTACAGGAAGCCTATTTGGGCTCTTCTGACGAAGAATAAGAAAGGATCTAAACAATATGTCAACTATCTTGGAAATCAAAGACTTGCACGTTGCCTATGGTCCTATCGAAGCCATCAAAGGCATCAACCTCAAAGTCGAGGAAGGGCAAATCGTCGCTTTGCTCGGCGCTAACGGCGCCGGCAAGACCACGACCCTTTCCTGCGTTTCTGGCGTAGTCAAAGCCAAATCCGGCGAAATCGCCTATGTCCCATCCGCTGAGACCGACGAGGTCGTCAACATCACCAACCTCAGACCCGACAAGATTTCCAAATTGGGAATCATGCAGTCTCCGGAAGGTCGCAAAATCTTCTCGGAGTTGAGCGTTGAGGACAACCTCATCGCCGGCGCTTATAAAATCAGAGACAAGAAAGAGGTCAAAGCCAATTTCGAACGCGTCTATGACTTATTTCCTATATTAAAAGAAAGACGCAAGCAGCAAGCCGGAACCTTGTCCGGTGGCGAGCTTCAGATGCTTGCCGTTGGCCGCGCGTTGATGGGCTCCCCAAGGCTTTTGGTCTTGGACGAACCTTCTTTGGGCTTGGCCCCGCTCGTTATCAAGACCATCTTCGAAACTTTGGTCAAAATCAGGGACGAGGGAACTACCATCCTCATCGTCGAGCAAAATGCCAAACAAACTCTTAAAATCGCCGACTATGCTTATCTTTTGGAACTTGGAAAGATCACAAAAGAGGGCACTGGCGAAGAATTATTGAACGACAAAGGCCTCATTGAGGCTTATTTGGGCGGCAATTAATTGAATTAATTTGCGTTTGTTTCGCGAACATATGATAATTAACTAAATAGTGGTTCACCTATCGTGACCACACAAGGAGAAAAAAATGAAAGAAATCAAAAAAATTTTGATTCCTGCTCTTGGCGTAGCTGCTGCTATTTCTTTGGCAGGCTGCGACACCGCCAACAAAAACGGTGTCATCGCTCACAGCGACGGAACTTACACCGTTCGTGTTGGCAACACCAACGGAGTCTCTAAGGCTCCAACCGTTTTCGGACCTATGGAATATGGTTTGAAAGCCTATGCTTGGTACTATGGCGAAAGCGAAAACGATGGAAAAGTCAAGATTGACTACATTCATCTTGACGATGGATTTAGCGCCACAACCCGTGCGGCCCATACCGACACTCTCTTGAATTCGAAAAAATGCTTCGGTCTCGTTTACACTTACGAAGACCAGGGAACCGCTCTTGAAACCGCTAAAAAAGTCGAAGTCTATACTCCGTTGACCAAGGCTTATTATCAAGAAAGCGGTGATTCCATCGCTTCCTTCCCCGTCCAGCCTATCGACTATGTCGAAGGCGAACATTTGATGGCCACTGCCTTCGCTGCCAAAGACAAAGGCGGCTTGGGCGCCACCAAAGTCGGCGTCATCGCCGGTAAATCCAATACTGGCAACGACGAAGTCGAAGCCATGAAAGCCGAAGCCACCAAATGGGGCAAGACCGAAAATACGGATTATTTCATCCAACGTTTGGACAACGTCACCGGCGCCGACCCTTCCGCCGCCGTCCAATCTTTGAAAAATAGTGGCTGCGACGTCGTTCTCATCACCGATGCCACCTACTTCTTCCTCACCTCCATCCAACAGATGGCTACCTTGAATTGGTCCAATGTCACCGTTTTGGCTTCTTATAAGCTCTCCAACTCTGCTTATTTGTCCGGCGCTTACGCTTTAGGCGCTTGCAACGATGGCCGTCGCCTTCTCACCCCGGGTTGGATCGCCGCTGGCGTTCAAAACGCCGAAACCTATGATGAATGGGCTAAATACGTCGAAACTTTGACCAAATATGCTATCCACAACGGCGATACTCTCGCCACTGTCGAGACCGAAACTGCAAAAGAGGCCGGCAACCCTGATGTCGTTAAAGAACTCATGGAAAAATATGATTGGGCCAAAAATGGTGTTTCCGCTTACTTCTATGATTCCTATGCCATGGCCGGCTACATTGGAATGTATGTCTTTGCCGAAGGCATTACCCACCTTTATAAAGATGGATTGTTGAGTGTTGACACCACTGACGTGGATTACACCGCCGTCATGGAAAAATATGGAATGAAGATTCCTATGTCCACTATCGAAGTCAGCCTCGCGAACGGACGCCGTACCGGTGCCGAAGCCTTCACTCTCGTTGAAGCTACCGCGAATAACCACACCCTGGGCGAACCGGCTCGTACCTTCAAGACCACTGCTGAACTTCGCTAATAAGCAAGTTTTGCAAAGCAAATCTTAAGAGATTGGGAGAAATCCCAATCTCTTTTCTTTAATAATTTAAAGAATGGGGTATATTTGCTATTATTTTATCTTGGAGTGAAAGGGGTAATCGTTATGCTTCTGACAGATATCGGCAACTTGCAATTTTCCACCCCGGAAACCACGGCTATCACCATATTGAATTTGGTCTTCGCCTTTTTGATTTTCGCGGCGATCGACGTTGTGTTGTTTTTGCTTATCAGGAAATGGTCATTGAGATCGTTGATTTTGTGCACGGAGGCCGGCGTCATATTGGGCTGGATGTTCAACATATATCTATTGATGATATTGTCCGGCTTGCTTTGGGTTGGTTCTTTGGTCTTCGCCATCTTCGTCAACTACGGCGAGGTTAGGGCCACGATAAAGAACGGGAAAAACAAAATACTTTCCTGCTTGTTCAAAAAGGGAAAAGATAGCGGCAACAAAGGCGAAGAGCTTTTCGACAGAGAAGAAG
>CAVIYC010000013.1:9547-12599 GCA_963647095.1 Oscillospiraceae bacterium
CTATCAGAAAGTGGTGGCCGCGGTGGTCAATTTGAGCCGCAATAAAATCGGAGCCTTGATCACTTTCGAGAGAAACGACGATTTGAGCGATCAGATGAAAACCGGCTCGATGCTAAACGCCCCGGTATCCGCGGAATTATTGCAAACGATATTCTATCCCGGAACCCGCTTGCATGACGGCGCCATCATTATAAGAAAAGACAAAATCGCGGCGGCTTCGGTATATTTTAGACCGACCACCCGCCCTTTGACCGGCAAGTTCGGCTCTAGGCATAGAGCGGCCTATGGCATAAGCGAAACCACGGACTCCGTGACTATCTTGGTCTCGGAAGAAACCGGCCGCATCTCCATTGCCTTCCAAGGGGAACTTACCCCCGTCACCCCAGACAACATCCTCAGGATCTTAAAAGAAGACATGGATTCTCAAAACGATTCCAACGACGGAACCGACGCTGATTAACGAAAGGAAAAAAGATATGGGAACCCCGCATATAAACGCCAACAAAGGCGACTTCGCCAACATCGTATTGATGCCAGGAGATAGCTATCGCGCTCGCTGGATCGCCGAAAATTTCTTGACTGATGCCAAATTGGTCACCGACGTTCGCGGCATATTCGGCTATACCGGATATACCAAAAACGGCAAACGCATCTCGGTCATGGCTTCCGGAATGGGAATTCCTTCAATCGGCATCTACAGCCATGAATTATTCACCGAATATGATGTCGATTATATCGTCAGAATCGGAACTTGCGGGGCTTATCAACCCAATATTCATCTCCGCGATATCATAATCGCCCAAGGAGCTTGCACGGATTCCGATTGGATGGCCCAATACGAATTGAATGGCGGAAAATATTCCGCGATTTCGGATTTCGGATTGCTTTCCGACGCGGTTTCGATCGCCAAAGAAAAGAAATTGAACTACCACGTCGGCAATGTTTTCTCTTCCGACGTCTTCTATGACGTCAATCCCAATGCCGGCGAGAAATGGGCGAGATTGGGAGTTTTGGCGGTGGAAATGGAAGCCTATTCCCTTTTCTCCAACGCCGCATATTTGAAAAAGAAAGCTTTGGCCATCTTAACCGTTTCCGACGCCAAAGGCGAAGGAATGACCGTTGAGCAACGCCAAGAAGGCTTGAGCGATATGGTCAATTTGGCCATAACCTTGGCCGAAAAATACGCCAAATAAGACTATGCCACCGAAAGAAGTCCGATTGACGATATGGATAGTTTTGCTTGTTGTCGTTGTTTTCGGATTCCTTTTTTGGATTCTTTATCCTTCTTTAAGAAAATTGAGGATGAAGAAAAACGTTAAGAAGTCCTTTTATAAAAAAGTGGCGAAAGTAGCCAATTACGGCGATTATTACCTAATCAACGAGATGGCCATCCATCCGGAGAATCCGTCTTCCCCTTCCATCGATCACCTTCTCATCGGAAACAAATATTTCTATTTGATATACGACTATTTCTTCGATGGGGCGTTGGACGCTTCGGCGGAAGACGAATATTGGACGTATCACAAAAAGAAGGGCAGCAAAGTCAAAATAGAAAACCCTTTGAAAGTCTCTTCGGAAATAAGCCAATATTTCGCTTTGGTGAATTCCATCGACCAATCTTATATGGTCACCATCGTTTTGATAAACGACGATTGCTTCATTTCGCAATTGCAAAACGACGATGGCAAATTGAAGTTGGTCACTTTGTCGAAATTGGAGAAATTGATCAATTCCTACGAAAAAGAAAATATCGGAAACTTCGACGGGAAAGCCTTATCCAGCGTGGTTGATAATTTCGTCAGAAAGAAGAAAAATGCCCAAAAACAAGATTAAATACAATCCCAAAGCCGTCATAGAAGACATGAAGGAAAACAAAAGGAAGACTTTTGTTTTTTCTTTGAATCTGGCTTTGCTCAATCTTGTTGTCTTCGCCTTGGCTTTCTTTTTTGGGAGAGGCCTTTTGTTCATATTGATCCCGTTTGTCTTATTGCCGTGGTCATTCGCCTCAATGGTCACGATTTTGTATCAAAGAGACGACAAAGCTTCCGCGCCTTCCTATTTTCATGGATCCCTTCGCTCGTTTTATAGGGAAAACCTATTGGTGTCTTATCGCCTTATCCGCAATTATTTCATTTCTTGGGCCATATCGTTGGCTGTGGGCGTATTGACGGGCATCATTTATTATTATTCTTCTTCAAATCCCGAATTGGAAAAGCTGTTGAGCCAGGCTTATTTCTATATGTCCAATGGCGACACGAATATGCTTAACGCCCTTTTGTCGACCGAGTCCGCGCTCACGAAGATGATAAGCGTCATAACCGCGACCAAATTGGCCTCGTTTTTCTTGGTCTTCGTCCATCAAATGTCCGTTTTTGGATTAAGCCCCATGTTGGTGGGGTTTCCGTTTTACGACAGAGACGTGAACAGAATCTTCACCGGTTCAGTAAAATCCAATCGGAAGGAATTCTTCAAAATGTATTATGGGATGATTTACCCATTGCTGATTCTTTGGATTGTTTGCGGAGTCGGTGGTTATTTCTTATCTGCTTTGATCCCCGGCATTTATTTGGAACAAAGGGTCTTATTCGCCATAGGGGTCGGACTTTCGCTGACTTTGCTGGCTTTTAAATATTACGCTCACGCCTTGCATCTTATGAAAGATAGGTGTTCGGATTTCATTCACGATTTCGTGTTGGACAGAATGAAGAAAACCATCGATGACCCTAGTTTTTCCGGAAAAATGAGCGAAGAAGATATTGCGTGGATACGGAAAACCATCGAAGAAATGAAAAAAACTGCAAATGACGAAAATAATCCTTGCGATTCTAGCGCGCTTAATGATAATGGCGGCATAGAAAGCGAGGATCAAAATAATGAAGATCAATAAAATTTCTCTCTTATTCGTATTAAGCGGAGCCTTCTTATTGGGCTCCTGCGGACCCGAAGCCGGCTCTGGCGATTCCTCGGCTATCGCCCCCAATTCATCTACTTCGGCTTCAACCACAACCGGAGGCGGAACCTCCACTTCATCAAGTGGCGGAACCTCTTCTTC
>CAVIYC010000014.1:0-733 GCA_963647095.1 Oscillospiraceae bacterium
CCGCTATGGCTTGGACGACAACCGCCCTAGAACGTTGGAGGAAGTCGGCCAAGAATTCGGCGTCACCAGAGAACGCATCCGTCAGATCGAGGCCAAGGCCATCAGAAAGCTCCGCCACCCGACCAGAGTCAAGAAGCTCGGCGATTATCGCGAAGTGGTCAATTTCTCCGGCCCCGACACCCATGGGAATAAATGAAGAATCTCTCTCTTAGATTAGAAAAAATCGCCTCTTTCGTCGATGAAGGCGCTTATTTGGCGGACGTTGGCTCCGATCATGGGGCCTTGCCGATCTATCTTTTGAATAGCGGCAAAATCTCTTTCGCCGAGGCCATCGAAAATAAGAAAGGCCCTTTTGGGAGACTTAAAAAAGCGGTGGAGGAAAATATCTTGGATAAAGATAAAATCCTCCTCTCCTTTTCATCTGGGATCAGCGACCTAGACCCTAAGATAAACGAAGTCGTGATCGCCGGAATGGGAGGGAGATTAATCTCTTCCATATTGCTTGAACATAAAGAAAAGCTTGATAACGTCGAGACTTTGATAATCGATGCCCATTCGGAATGGGACATCGTTTTATCTAGCTTGGCCACGCTTTCTTACAAAGTCGTCGAGGAAGCCTTCTTTTTCGAATCGGACGTCTTCTATTCGGTTTGGAAAGCCAAAAAGAGCGATGAAAAGGTGACTTATTCCAAATCCGAGATGCTTTTTGGCCCATTGGAATCTCACAAAAAAG
>CAVIYC010000014.1:743-1843 GCA_963647095.1 Oscillospiraceae bacterium
ACAAAAAAGGGGAAGACTGGCAAAGATTCGCCTTGATAAAAGAAAACCAATGGAAGGAGATATTGAAGAAAGATATCTCCGAAGAAAAGAGAAGAGAAATAGAAGACAAACTCAGATTGCTTACGGAGGTTAGAGGATGAAGACCCGTTCCTTATTGAAAAAATTGGGAGACAAATTCCCCAAAAAGACCGCGGAATTCTACGACCATCCCGGACTTCAAGTCGGCCGCTTCAAAGAAGAAACCGCCAAAATATTGCTATGCTTGGATTTCGACGATGAGGTTTTGCCTTATGTAAATTCCTTTAAGCCGGATATGATAATCACCCATCATCCCTTCATCTTCGGCAAAAAGAAAATCGTCTTGGCCAATGACCCCATCAAAGCCGAACTTTATGAAAAAATGGAAAAGCTGGGCACGCCCATAATGTCTTATCACACCAATTTCGATTTGGGGAAAGACGGAATGAACGACGCTTTGGCCAATTTGCTCAAGCTAAAAGACGTGAAGCCTTTGGAGACCGCCCCGATGGCGAGAGGCGGAAAGCTAGAACACCCAATGGAAGTTCGTAAATTCGCCGAATTCGCCAAAAAGGCCCTTAACGTCGATTATGGATTGCTTATCGCCGAAGGGAAGAAAACCATAGAGTCGGTCGCCATAATCGGCGGAGGAGGCTCCAGAGAATACATAAACGCCATGAACGAAGGCTACGACATCTATATCTCAGGCGACGCCCCGCACCATTGCCGCAGGGAAATCGTCCTAAATCACTACAATTATTTGGATTTCCCGCACGAAATCGAGCATGCCTTCATGGATCAGATGGAAAAGATATTGCTTAATATGGATCCGAGCTTAGAGATATTGAAAATCGACCACGAAAAGCTTCCGGAAGTCATTTAAAGGCTTCTTAGGTAATTCTCTAATTCTTGATAAGCCGCCTTAGAGGAGCTCGCTCCGGAGCATAAGGCGGCTTTTTTGTATTTGCTTAAGTTATGCTCTTTTAGTTCGGCTAAATCCAAAACTTGGATCACATCGGCGTTTTTATGATATTTTTTGGCCAAATAAGCCAATCTTGAGGTATTGGAAGATTCCTTGGCTC
>CAVIYC010000014.1:1853-12556 GCA_963647095.1 Oscillospiraceae bacterium
GGCTCCGACAACGATGTAAAGGTCGATTGAAGGATCGGCCTTGATTATCGTTTCTTGCCTTAAAACGCTAGAGGGGCATCTCCCGGACAAAGAAACGATGTTCGGGTTTTTTTCCCTAAGCTTAAAAAAGATTTCGTCGAATACGTCTTTGTCCAAACTCGTTTGGGATATGGCATAGTCGAAATATCCCAAAGTCGGATTCTTTGGATCTAAAAGGGTTACGTTATATAAGCCTTTGGCCGCTTTGGCTTCCAAGTGATTGACGCTTGCGACGAACGCGACCTTGCCATTGGCCTTTTTCATCTCTTCCAGGTTCTTTATGACGTGCCTGCAAGAGGCGTCATATACCTTAAAGCCCTTCTTTTTGGCGATTTCATCGTATGTTTCTTTGTTATGCCCATGGGCGGAATATAAGACTATAGAGCCATAAGGCAAACTTTCCATTTGCTCTTCGAGCGGCCCGTCTTTTTCGTTTAAAAGCTTAAACCCTTTTTCCAATAAGGGTTTCATCTCTCTGTCGTTGTGGATCAAAGATCCGATAAGATATATGTCTTTCCCTTTGTTTTCTTCGTAGGCTTTATAAGCCATATCAAAGGCTTTGATGACGCCTTCGCAGAAGCCTTTTGGAGGTAAAGAGACGATTTCCATGTGGCTTATTATACGCCTCGCGTTGCGAGTTTTGCTCCTTTCCCCTATAATTAACCCCGTTTATGGGAACTTTCGGAGCATTTTCATTATCAAACGAGATGGTGCACGCCTTGAATAAGCTTGGCTATGTTTCCCCGTCCCCCGTTCAAACCAACGTCATCCCCAAGGCCTTGAAAGGCAAATCCATCCTCGCCCAATCGGCGACCGGCAGCGGGAAGACGCACGCTTTCTTGATCCCCATAATCGAAAAAACCGACGTCAATCTCCCCAGATTGCAGAGCATAATCATCGCCCCAAGCAGGGAATTGGCCCGCCAAATCTACGAATTCGCCAAAGAATTCACCAGATTTTATCCGAAACTCAAAATCAGATTGTTCACCAGCGAAGCGGAAGTGGCCCAAAACGAAGAAGGCTTATCCATCGCCCCGCATATGATCATCGGAACCCCGGGAAGGCTCAAGGACCTTTTGGTAACCAAACATTATTTGGCTCTCAATAACGTCAGAACGGTGGTTTTGGATGAAGCGGACATGCTTTTGGAAATGGGATATTTCGAAGATATCGAAGCTTTGTTCCAGACTGAGATGAAAGAACCCCAAATCCTGGTCTTCTCCGCGACTTTGAAGCAATCCTTGAAGGACGAGATAAGGCATTTCGTTTCCACGGACTTCCAGTTCGAGGCCGAAGACACCGAAACCTCATCTTCGGTAAGCCATCATTTGGTGGATATAAAACACGCTGACAAAAAGGAAGCCTTGCTTTCCTTCCTAAAACTCAGAAAGCCGTATTTATCGATAGTTTTCGCTTCCAAAAAGGAAACGGTGGACCAAACTTCCCGCTACCTTAGGGAAAACGGCGTGGACTGCATCTATTTCACCGGCTCATTGAGCGATAGGGAAAGAAAGAAAGCCCTAAGAGAGATAAAGAGCAACAAAACCTCCGTCATCATCGCCTCGGATTTATTAAGCCGTGGCATGGATATCCCCGATGTCACCGACGTTATCAGCCTCGATTTGCCCACGGACTTGGAATTCTATTTCCATCGTGCCGGAAGAACGGGCAGATTCGACAAAAAGGGCGATAGCTGGGTTTTCTACGACGACGATTCCACGGCTTTGCCCAAGGAATTGATGGAAAGGGGGATCAAATTCGATTTCTTCATTTTCCGCAACGGCATATTGAAAGAAGATCCGGTGGGGCTTAACAAAAAGACCAAATTCACCAAGAAAAAAGCCTTCGAATCCGAAGAAGAAAAGAAGGAAATAAAGATCGCCAAGGCCAAAACCCGCGTCAACAAGGTGAAGCCCGGATACAAGAGAAAGAGGGACTTTGCCATCGACCAGGTGAAGCACAAATACAAGAGAAAGGCCATCCAAAGGTCGGTAAGAAGGCAATTGGAAGAGAATTATAGAAAGGCCGCCAAAGCCGCCAACGACGACGAATAAAAAAGACGCGATCGAATGACCGCGTTTTCTTTTAGTTGTTTTTTAGTAATTCCAATTCCTTAAGGAATTGTTCTTTGACTTCGTTATCCGGTATGGTTCTTACGACCTTTCCTTTCTTGAACAAAGTCCAGCTGCCTTTCCCTCCGGCGATGCCGATGTCGGCGTCCTTACCTTCCCCGATTCCGTTTACCGGGCAACCCATGACGGCGATTTTCTTATTGATGGGATTTTCGTCGAGATAGGCTTCGATTTCTTTGACCAACGGCAATAAGTCGACTTCCGTTCTTCCACACGTTGGGCAAGATATCAAGGTCACGCCTTCTCTCAATCCCAAATCCGTAAGAAGCCTTTTCTCGGCTTTTATCTCTTCTTTTGGGTCATCGCTCAAAGAAATGCGGATCGTGTCTCCTATCCCCTTTAAAAGAAGCGGGGAGAGGGCGGCGACGCTTCTGACTAAGCCGATATCCTTCGGTCCGGCCTCGGTAAGGCCCAAATGCAAAGGATACGGGAGTTCCTCCGAAGCCAATTCGTAGGCTTCGATGGTTTCTTTCACCGAAGAGGCTTTTAGAGAAACCACAATGTCATAAAAGCCGATATCTTCGAGTATTTTTATTTCTTTCTTGGCCGAATCGACCAGCCTTTCGGCCAAAGTGCTTCCTTTGGCGTCTTTGCTCAAGGAGCCGGCGTTAACCCCGATGCGGATTGGGACGTTCCTCTTTTCGCATTCGGAAGCGATCTCTATTATGTCTTCCTTTTTCTCGATGTTTCCTGGGTTTAGCCTTATGGCCGAGACCCCGTTATGCAAAGAGAGCAAAGCCAATTTCGGATCGAAATGGATGTCCGCGACCAAGGGAATGGAAATATGCTTCGTTATTTCTTTTAAGGCCGAAGCGTCCCTCTCGTCCATTACCGAGACGCGCATGATGTCGGCCCCGAGTTTCTGGCATTCGTTGATTTCTTTTATTATCTCTTCGGCTTTTTCGGTCTTTTTGGAACACATGCTCTGCAAAAGGACCTTGTCCTGGCCTCCGATGCATATGTTCCCTATTTTTATTTTCTTGGTTTCGGTTCGTCTCATATGAAGTAATTTTGAACGAAAGATTCTATCTTTCCTAGCATTTTCCTCATTTTTGGCAGAATAGGGCAAAACTAGAAAATAAATCCTAGATAAACGCCTTTCGTTATGATAAAGTAGCAACGCTCAAAGAAAGAAGTGATTAATTATGGCAACTAGTAAACGCGATGAAATCATCCTCGCTTGCAGCGAATGCGGCGAACATAACTACCTTGGCACTCGTAACAAGAGAACCCATCCGGACAAGATGGAAATCAAGAAGTTCTGCAGCCGTTGCCGCAAGATGACGGTTCATAAAGAAATCAAGAAACTCAAATAAGGCCTCAAGGTCTTATTTTTGTATTTAAGGACCTTTCATGGAAATAAAACGCCCCTTCCAATCGCCATATTTGGCCAATACCTACGTCATAGGCGACGAAAACTCGCCATGCATCGTGGTGGATCCCGGCAACAACGAAAACGGCTGTCTGGACCGTTACGTCGAAAAGCACCATAACGGCGAAGTTTTGGCCTATCTTTTGACGCATGGGCATTACGACCACATCTTGGGATTGGCCAGCTTGAAGCACAAAGCCAAGATATACATCCACGAGGAAGACGAGAAATTCCTCACGGACGATCGATACAATTTGCTCAAAGGCTTGAAAATCGAAGGATACGAGGTTCAAACCGTAAAAGACGGTGAGACCCTAAAAATAGGCGATTGCTCCTTTGAAGTGATTCACACCCCATTCCATACCGGAGGAAGCGTTTGCTATTACCTGGAAAAGGAGAATTCCTTGTTTTCCGGCGACACTTTGTTCCATTTGTCGGTCGGCAGAAGCGACCTTCCAGGCGGCAATCCGCGCCTAATGGATTCGTCTTTGAAGAAGCTCATGAAACTGAAAGACGAGACCAAAATATACCCGGGCCACGAGGGTATAAGCACCCTTGAAGCCGAAAAAAGGCTCAATCCGTACCTTTTGGGGCTATAAATCACCTTTTCTTAAGAAAAAAATGAATGTAGAATACTAATGCTTTTTTATTAGGGAGACAGAAAAAATGAACGTTACCGAATTACGCCCAGGAAACTATTTCATCGATGAAGGCAATCTTTATCGTTGCTTAGACATCCTTTTGAACAAGACCGCGATGAGAAAGATGGTCGCGAAAGTCAAAGTCCAGAACGTCAGAACCGGCGCCATCACCGAATTGGCCAGAAACTCCGGCTACGACGTAACCGAAGCCAGATTGGACAAAGTCGCTTCCCAATACCTCTACGATTCCGGCATCACCTATTGCTTCATGGATCCGAAGACCTATGAGCAAATGGAAATCCCCCATGCCCTCTTGGAAAATGAGGCCAAATACCTCGTTCCGAACCTCGAAGTCATGATCAACACCTTCGACGGTGAATTGATCGGCATCGTCCTTCCGGCCAAGGTCGCCATGACCGTCACCGAAACCGAACCGGGAGTTCGCGGAGACACCATCTCCAACGGCGGAAGCAAAGACGCCACCTTGGAAACCGGCATGGTCGTCAAAGTCCCTCTCTTCATCAACGAAGGGGACCAAATCTTGATCGACACCTCGACCGGCAAATACGACGGAAGGGCCTAATAAATGAATTTGCTAGCTGCCGCCTCTGAATTTGGCTGGGATGGACGTTGGTTCGGCATCGCCATCGCCTTCTTGGTAGTCGGCCTCATCGCCGGCTTCTTCGGAGCCAGGGCTTTGTTCAAATCCCAACTCAAGAAGAATCCCCCAATCAACGAAAAGATGATTCGCACCATGTACGCGCAGATGGGAAGGAAGCCGACCGAGGCTCAGATCCGCGCCATCATGAAAAACATGAATTCCCAAATGTAGGGAACGATAGAAAAACCAAAGGACGGAACAATCCGTCCTTTTTTGTTATTCACGAACTTTATATATCAAAGATATATACATATACGATAAATATACTAAAAAACTACTAAAATATGTGTTTTCAGACCAAATATCGTTTACATGCGCATTGACGATTTTTCACCTAAAAGGTGAATTTTCTCCAATAAGTCTTTAAAAGGTTTGGCGAAAGAGCCGATATTATGTAATAATATTCCCATGAGCAACGAAGAAACCAACATCAACGCAACTCAAGCCGAGAAAGAAGTATTGAAAGCCGCCAACGGATATACCGCCGACAACATCGAGGTTTTAAGCGAACTCGAAGGCATCAGGAAGCGTCCTGGCGTCTATATTGGCTCGACCAATAGCACGGGCCTTCATCACTTGGTTTGGGAAATAGTCGACAATTCCATCGACGAAGCCGTAAACGGCTACGGCAGCAAAATCACCGTCACCATCCACAAAGACGGATCTATCCAAGTGGACGACGAAGGCCGCGGTTTGCCAGTGGATATCCATCATCAAACCGGCATCCCTGCCGTCCAATTGATTTTCACCGCCCTACATGCCGGCGGAAAATTCAATTCCAAGTCCTATTCCACTTCGGCCGGCTTGCACGGCATGGGCGCCACGGTAACCAACGCCCTTTCGGAATGGCTGGAAGTAACCGTATACCGCAATGGCCAAATATACCGCATTTCTTTCGATAACGGCGGAGTTTTGAAGACTCCGTTGGAAGTTATCGGCAAGACCAACAAGCATGGCTCGAGCGTCCGTTTCAAGCCGGATGCCAGCATTTTCACCACGACCGAATTCAAGTGGGATACCATTTACAACCATCTCCAAGAATCGGCTTTCTTGGCCAAAAAAGTCCGTTTCGTCCTCAAAGACGAACGCACCTCGTTGACTCACGAATTCTATTACGAGAACGGCTTAAGGGAATACGTCGCCACATTGAATCAGAACAAATCCCCTTTGAGCGATATCATCGATTTCTCCGACAATAACTCACAAATCCGCATCGAATGCGCCTTGCAATGGTGTTCCCAAGACTACAACGAGCATATCCTAAGCTACGCCAACAGCGTCCGCACGGCTTCCGGCGGAACGCATGAAGACGGCTTGAAGACCGGACTTACCAAAGCTTTGAACGACTGGGGCATCGAAAACGGCCTCATCAAAGAGAACCAAAGAATCGACGGCACGGACCTTCGCGAAGGGCTGACCGCGGTTTTATCGATCAAAATGCCGGAATCCATGACCGAATACGAAGGCCAAACCAAAGGCAAATTGGGCACTCCGGCCGCCCTCCAGGCCTGCTCCCAGTTCATCAACGAGCATTTCACCTACTACCTTATGGAACATAAGGACTTCGGTTTGGATTTGATAAAGAAATGCCAGGCTTCCAAAAACGCCAGAGACGCGGCAAGGAAAGCCAGGGAAGAGGCCCGTGGGACCAAAAAGAAGCAAAACGACGTCGTGATATCGGACAAATTGGCTTCCGCCCAGTCCAAAGATTACAAGAACAACGAATTGTTCATCGTCGAAGGAAATTCCGCCGGCGGCTCGGCCAAAAACGGCAGAGACAGATTGCATCAAGCCATATTGCCTTTGAGAGGCAAACCGCTAAACACCGATTCCGTCACCATGGAAAGGATGCTTTCCAACGTGGAATTCGCCACTTTGATTCAAACCATCGGAGCCGGAGTCGGACAAAACTTCGACGTTTCCGAATCCAGATACGGCAAAATCATCATCATGACCGACGCCGACGTCGACGGCGCCCACATCCAGACTTTGCTTTTGACTTTCTTCTACAACTACATGAAGCCGCTAATCGACAATGGCATGGTCTATATCGCCTGCCCTCCGCTTTATCGCGTTTACAAGAAATCCGACCCGAAGAAATTCGTCTACGTTTGGGACGATTCCAAATTGGAAGAAGCCAAAGCCCAGATTGGGGCGGGATATGGCATCAACCGCTACAAAGGCTTGGGCGAAATGAACGCCGACCAATTGGCTTCGACCACCATGAACAAAAAGACCAGAAGGCTGCTCAGGGTCGATATCAGAGACCCGTTGGTCGTCGAAAAGAGAATATCCATATTGATGGGCAAAGATCCTTCGCTTCGCCGCTCATGGATCGAAGAAAACATAGTCTTCAACGAAGAAGATTCGTTCATGAAGGAAGTTAAGGGGGTCAGATAATGGCGAAAAAGAAACAAATAATCGAAGAAGCCATCGTCGAAGACATCCTCGATTCCTCTTTGGACGAATTGATGGGGGACAGGTTCGGGATTTACGCCAAGGACGTAATCCAGGAACGCGCCATCCCCGACGCCAGAGACGGCCTTAAGCCCGTTCAGCGCCGCATAGTCTACGACATGTGGGACACCAACAACACTTTTGAGCATCCCACCAAGAAAAGCGCCCACATCGTCGGCGACGTGATGGGCAAATACCATCCCCATGGCGACGCTTCCATTTACGACGCCTTGGCCCATCTTAGCCAAGATTGGCGTTTGCGTTATCCTTTGGTCCAATTCCAGGGAAACAACGGCTCCATGGACGGAGACGACCCCGCCGCCCCGCGTTATACGGAAGCCAGGCTGTCCTTGATCAGCAACGAATTGGTCAAAGACATCGAGATGAATACCGTCGATATGGCTTTGACGTACGACGATAGTTCGACCGAACCGACCGTTTTGCCATCCAGGTTCCCGAATCTGTTTGCCAACGGCAGCTCAGGCATCGCCGTAGGCTTGGCCACGGAAATCCCTCCCCACAACCTAAAGGAAATCTGCCAGGCCATAATCCATCGAATCAAACACCCGTCCTGCACGGTGGAAGATTTGATGCGTTTCGTGCCAGGCCCGGACTTCCCGACCGGAGGCATCATCCACGCTTCGGAAGGCTTGAAGCAGATGTATCAAACCGGCAAAGGACGCATAACCATAACTTCCAAAACCGAGATATCCGAAGAAGACGGCGTCACCCAAATCATCGTCACCGAGATCCCTTACGGGGTCAACAAAGCCCAATTGGTCGGCCAAATCGACAAATTGAGGCACGATAAGGCGGTGGTTGGCATCGAAGAGGTGAGAGACGAGACCGACAAGAGCGGGCTCCGCATCGCCATAGACCTAAAGAAAGACGCCAAACCGGACGTCATTTTGAAGTTCTTGATGAGCAAGACCAATTTGATGACTTCCTATTCCGCCAACATGGTGGCCATCGTGGACCAGAGGCCGAAATTGATGGACCTTTGCGGCTACGCCGATTGCTATATCTCCCACCAGTTGGACGTATTGGTGAGAAGAAGCCGCTATCTCTTAAACAAAGACCAAGCCAGATTGGAAATAGTCTTGGGGCTGATCAAGGCCGTTTCGATATTGAACGAAGTGGTGGAAGTGATCAAAAAATCCGCCGACAAGGCCGATTCCAAGAAGAACATCTCCAAGGCCTTTGGCTTCAGCGAGGCCCAGTCCGAAGCCATCGTCATGATGCCTTTATACAAATTGTCCCACACCGACATCCTCACTTTGGAAAACGAGAGGGACGATTTGATCAAGGAATGCGAATATCTCACTTCCTTGCTCAACGACAAGACCTTAATCGAAGACGTCATAATCAAGGATTTGAAGGAAATCGGGAAGAAATACGGCGACGAACGCCGCACCAAGATCGATTCCGACGAAATAGGAGACCTTTCCGTCGACCAGAGAGACTTGATCGTCAAAGAGGATTGCTACGTCGTCCTTACCAGAGACGGATACATCAAGCGCTGCTCCATAAAGTCTTACAAAGGCTCCGGCGGGCACAACGGCGTTTTGCCGGCCGTCAAGCCCATGGACGTCATAATCTACAAAGGGCTTGTGACCACCAAGGATTATTTGCTGCTGTTCACCGAGCGCGGCAATTATGCTTATATCCCAGTCAACGAAATCAAAGACGCCAAATGGAACGACGTCGGAGGGCATATCTCCTCTTTGCTCAACGTAAACGTCGGCGAAAAGATCGTCAGGGCCTTCGTCATAAAGAAATTCAGATCCGACATCTACGTCGTCTTGTTGAGCAAAAAGGGAATGGTCAAGAGAATCCAATTGTCCCTATTGATGGCCAAACGCCACAACAAGACCTTGCCGGCCATCAGAATCGGCGATTTCGATTCTTTGGTTGACGTGGCCATCACTTCCGGCAATTCATCGCTCTTTATAGCCTCGGTCTCGGGATACGCTTCCTTTTATAACGAAAACGACATCCCTTTGACCAACCCTAAGACCGGCGGCGTGAAAGCCGGGCAATTCAAAGGCGACGAATTGGCGGGACTCATTCCCTATCTCCCCGAAGAAAAAGGCAAATTGATGCTTTTGACCGACAGGGCCCACCTTAGGATCGTCGATCCGGACAAGGTGACGGAAAAAGGAAACCGCCTAAATAGGGCCAAACCCATCTATAGCATGTTCAAATCCGAGCCCCATCGCCTCATTTACCTATCTAAGGTCGGCGATAAGGAGGCCCCGTATTCCGTTTTCTGTCTGCTTAATAGCAACAATCCTTATGAGGCCGTATATCAGGATTTCTATCTCACCCCGAACGACAAATACGCCAAGATGGCCATAGGCTTCAAGAGCAAAGACAGAATCGTGGCCGTCAATAGGATGGACGATGATTACATAACTTCTTCCTTTGTCTCTTATGAGCCTCCAAAAGAGGAAATACCCGAAGAGACCGTAACGGAAGAATTGGTACCCGAAGAACCGAGCGAAGCCGGAAAAGCCTCCTTTGAGCAAATCTCTTTGTTCGACGACGAAGGAGGGGACAAATGAAGATAAAATACCTCCCCGACTATTGCTGCGTCCGCCCGACGGACATCGATCCCGAATTCTTTCTAAAGAACAACGTCAAATTGGTTTTGTGCGATTTGGACAATACCTTGGCGGTGGCCCAAAGCAAAAACCCGCCCGAAGATTCCATCCTTTGGGTGAATAAGCTCAAAGCCGCAGGACTCAAGGTCGCCGTCATTTCCAACGCGGTGGTAAGAAGGGTCAGAAAATTCGCGAGTGGCTTGGACGTCCCTTATTTGGGATGGGCCAGAAAACCCCTAACCTTCAAAGTGGAAAGATTCATAAAATCCCTGGGGGTTGAGCCCAAAGAGGTCGCCTTCGTCGGCGATCAGGTCTTTACCGACGTAGAATGCGCCAAAAGCGCCGGATATATGGCCATCCTTTGCGAGATAGTTTCCGAAAAGGAGGCCTTCTGGACTTATTCCAACCGCCGCAAAGACAGAAAAGTGAGGCAAATAATCAAAAAGGAGAAATCGGTCCCCAATTGGGACGACTAAGATATATGAAACCCAAAAACAAAGCGTATCTGAAAAGCTTGGCCAATTCTTTGGAGCCGGCTTTGAATATCGGAAAGGGCGAGATCGACGAGAACGTCGTCTCCGCCATCTCCGCTTCTTTGAAAGCCCACGAATTGATCAAGGTGAGAATATTGAACAATTCCGACTGCGACAAAAAGGAAATCGGCGACGAGTTGGCCAGAAAGACTTCTTCAGTCCACGTTTCCACCATCGGGCACATCGTCATCTTATATAAGAAAAAGGATAAGGACCCCAAAATCGTCTTGCCCGTCAAAGAATGATGAAAAGGATAATCTTATAT
>CAVIYC010000015.1:0-12103 GCA_963647095.1 Oscillospiraceae bacterium
GATCTAAACGACTATTTGGAGATGGCTTTATCAAGCTTAAGCAACGAAATATCCAAATGCCTACAAGATTTGAAAGAAAAAGAGAAACGTTGGGATGACGCGATCAAAAGGCTTGAGCCCTATTCTTTCAAGCCCAACGAATCAAAAACCGCCAAAGGGATATTGATGATGAAAATATTCGGAAGGCAAAAACTCAATATCACGAGGTTGGCGAAGATTTTGAGAAAGAGCGAGCGCAGCGTATTCCGCAACGTTTCGTCGTTAAAGAGGCTGGGATTCAAAGGATTTGACACGCCGAATTGACATCGGAAAACGCATTGTGCGTGCGTAAAACGAATACCCCGTTATAATATCGGGGTATGAGCAATAAGAGAACGATAGTCGTCAAAGGTGCCAGAGAGAACAACCTCAAGAACGTCAATTTGGAAATACCCAAGGATTCGTTGACCGTCTTTACGGGTTTGTCGGGATCGGGCAAGACCACTTTGGCGTTCGATACCATTTACGCGGAAGGCCAAAGAAGATATGTGGAGTCATTGTCTCCGTATGCCCGTCAGTTTTTGGGCGGATTGGAAAAGCCGGACGTCGATAGCATCGATGGGCTTTCTCCGGCCATATCGATTGACCAGAAGACCACCTCTCATAACCCTCGCTCGACTGTTGGAACCGTTACGGAAATATATGATTATCTCCGTTTGCTTTTCGCTCGCGTCGGCACCCCATATTGCCTTAAGCACAATCGCCCGATATTAAGCTTTTCGAAAAGCGCCATCACCGACATCGCGATGGGATATAAAGAAGGAAGCAAACTTCAAATATTGTCCCCAATCGCGAAACACGAAAAGGGAACGCACAAAGAAACGTTGTCCAAATTGGCCAGCCAAGGCTTTGTCAGAGTGAGAGTCGATGGCCAAATACATCTCTTGGAAGAAGTCGGGGAATTGGACAAAAACAAGAGGCATGACATCGACATAGTCATCGATAGATTGATAGTGAAACCCGAAGCGAGATCCCGTTGCTTCGAGGATATCGAATTGGCTTTGGATTGGGGACATGGCGAAGTCATCCTTTTATCCGAAGAAGGGGAACGCTTGGTTTCTTCCAATCACACTTGCCCGGAATGCGGATTCTCCATCCCCAAGCTCGAACCGCGCTTGTTTTCCTTCAACGCTTTGCTGGGAGCTTGCCCCGCTTGCAAGGGCTTGGGCATAAACAGGGCGGTGGCGGTGGATTTGCTGGTTCCGGACCCCAACAAAACCTTGAATCAAGGAGCCATCCGTTACTACAAGTCCATGGTGAATACCCAAAACGTCGAATGGCAAGACGTGGTTTTGCTATGCAAAACCTACAAGATTTCGATGGATAAGCCATGGAAAGATCTAAGCAAAGACGAAAAAGACATCCTTCTATATGGCTCCAAAGAACCAATCGATAGATACATCAAGACCGTTAATGGCAACAAGGTGCACAAATCCGGCGTCATCGAAGGCATAAAGACCAAAATCGAGAGGCTTTATTTCTCCACCAATTCCAAATGGATGAAGGAATATTACGAGACCTTCATGAGGGACGACGAATGCCCGACTTGCCACGGGGCGAGGCTCAATGAAGCGGCCTTGTCGGTTTTGATAAACGGCAAGAGCATCTATGACGTCACCAATTTATCCATCAAAAACCTTTTGTCTTACATTTCTGAGGTTGAAGCCTCGTTGAACGAAAACGAAAAGAAAATCGCGACCTTGGTTTTGAAGGAAATCAGAAATAGGGCCCAGTTCCTATCTGATGTCGGCTTGGATTATCTGACTTTGAGCCGCATGGCCATGACCCTTTCCGGCGGGGAAGCCCAAAGAATACGCTTGGCTACCCAGATAGGATCGAAATTGACCGGGGTCCTATATGTTTTGGACGAGCCTTCCATCGGGTTGCATCAAAGGGACAACGACAAATTGATAACGACCTTGAAGGAAATGAGGGATTTGGGCAACACCTTGATTGTGGTGGAGCATGACGAAGACACCATCAGGGCCGCGGACTATATCGTCGATATCGGTCCGGGGGCGGGAGTCCATGGCGGAAATATCGTAGCCACCGGAAGCGTCGATGACATCATCGCTTCCAAAGACTCGGTTACCGGCAAATATCTTTCCGGCGAAAAGAAAATAGAAGTTCCCAAAACCAGGCGTTCCGGAAATGGCAAAAAGTTGGTCATCAAAGGCGCGGAATGCCATAACTTGAAAAACGTCGACGTGGAAATCCCGTTAGGCAAACTGGTGGTGGTCACCGGCGTTTCGGGTTCGGGGAAATCGTCTTTGATAAACGAAACGTTGGCCAAGGCCATCCAAAGCAAATTGAATAGGGACTCCGATATAATTCCCGGGAAGCATAAATCGATAGAAGGATTGTCCAATATCGATAAGCTGGTTCAAATAACCCAAGAACCGATAGGGAGAACCCCGAGAAGCAACCCCGCGACTTACACCAAAGTATTCGATGACATAAGGGCGTTGTTTGCCGAAACCGAAGTCGCCAGAGCCAAAGGGTTCGACAAATCCCGTTTCTCTTTCAACGTTCCGGGCGGAAGATGCGAAAAATGCGGCGGGGCGGGAGTAATGGTGGTTCCGATGAATTTCTTGCCGGACGTCTACGTCAAATGCGACGAATGCAACGGACATAGATACAACGAAGAAACGCTGGCCTGCTATTACAAAGGCAAAAACATATACGACATATTGGAGATGAGGGTGGAAGACGCCTTGGAATTCTTCGAAAACAGACCGAAGATCCACCATTCCATAAAGACCCTCGTCGACGTTGGTTTGGGATACGTGAAATTGGGGCAGGCCGCCACCACGTTATCGGGCGGAGAAGCCCAACGCGTTAAGTTGGCCAACGAGCTTCAAAGAAGGCCGACCGGCAAAACGGTGTATATTTTAGATGAACCGACGACCGGACTTCACAGCGATGACGTCAACCGTTTGATCAAAGTGCTGCAATCCTTGGTCGATCACGGGGACACCGTTATCGTCATCGAACACAATTTGGACGTTATCAAGGTAGCCGATCATATTATCGATTTGGGGCCTGAAGGCGGAGATGACGGTGGATATATAGTGGCCACCGGAACCCCGGAAGAAGTGGCCAAAAACCCAAAGAGCTACACCGGGCAATATCTTAAGCCTATGCTAGGAAAAGGAGGCAAATGATGGGAATCGCGCTTGCTATTATCGGGACGGTCATATTCTTCGCGTCCATAATCTACAAATACTATTACGAGCGGAAAATCTGCAAGGACATGGTTATCAAAACCTTGGTCAAAAAAGATTGGATTTTGATAGGTTCTCTCGTATTTGCTTCTGGCTTAGGCGTGATGTTGGCCTTTATCGGGGCTTTCGTCGCCTATCCTTCTTGGACGGACGGAAGAGCTGGGCATATGGCCATGGCGGCCTTAGGCGGGTTCTTCTTTGGCTTCGGCTTGTCGGCTTTGTTCTCAGGCTTCTCCTTTAGATACAGGGAGTCCGCGATAGAAGAAAAGACCAAGAAGTTCTTCTCCATCGTTTGCTTGGCTTCGATTCTTCCGATTTTTGCCGGGCTTATCGTTTTTGGGGAGGGATTTGCCCCTTACCAGGAATATCCTTTGCCTTGCGGCATAACGTTCGTTAACGGCGTTTTAAAACTCTATAGCGTCGGAGAGGCGTCCGGGTCATTCCGTTTGACTTTCTATGGGTTGATCATCGTTTCCGGCGTGTTCGTGGTTTATTGCGTCTGCGATCGCCAATTCTATCTCAAATACAAAAAGCACAACATCTTGGACAATTTGGTCCTCATCGCTTTCCCATGCGGCATCATCGGCGCCCGTATCTGGTATGTCGTCGGAAACTGGGAAAGGATGTTCAAAAATAGGCCGTTCACCGATGTGTTTGCCATCTGGGATGGCGGATTGACCATATTGGGTGGGGCGGCTTTCGGCGCCCTTGCCGGCATATTGTTCATCATATTCAGAAGAAAATACGTCCAATTGTCCTTTGCGATGGACGTTTGCATTCCTTCCATCCTCATTGCCCAAGCAATCGGAAGGTGGGGCAATTTCTTCAACTGCGAGGTTTATGGCAAAGCCGTCGAATTGTCGAATGGCTGGCAATGGCTCCCGACTTGGATAGCAAACCAAATGGCCATTTCCAATTCCGGGTCGATGGACTTGAGCGCCGGACAGATACACGCGCCGTTGTTCTTGATTGAGGGAATGGTCAATTTGGCCGGTTATTTCATCATCCGTTTCGGAATCGGGAAAGGACTCAAGAAATGGCTCAAAGGCGGAGAATTGGCGGCTTCCTATTTCATTTGGTACGGAATTGTCCGCTTCATCATGGAACCTTTCAGAGACACCGACTTCAACATGGGCACGGATAACGCTTGGTCGATCATCAATTCCTTGATGTATATCGTCATCGGCGTTGGAATGATCGCCATCATCCATTTGCTCTCCTATGACAAAAAAGAAAACAGCAAAGGCTTCGTCACTCCGCTAATCGGCGGTGGGCTAGCCATATTGGGAACGGCCTTATTGGCCGCTCCATCGGTATCGGTCGGAAAGGTCATAACCTCGTCGGAAGTCGAATATATCACTTCTTACAGCGGCTTTGATATGATATTCGGCCAAAGCGACGCCATTCATCTATCGGCATGGATATTGATGTTGGTTGGCGGAGCGTTATTGATTGTTGGCGGATTTTTAAAGAAATGGAAGACTGTTTTGACATCGGTTTCGATGGCGTTCTTCTTAACCTCTACCATATTGTTCTTGGGTGGTTCGAAGTGGGTGAACCCTTCCAGCGCGACCTATAGTTATTCGAATTCCTATGGCTTTGCGATATATGCGATGATCGGCGTATTCGCCATGGTCATCGGAATCATCATTCTTTTGCCAACCATACAAGGGGCGATAAAAAAGAAGAAGGAGTCCAAAAATGCTTAATGCGGACGTGGTGATAATCGGGGCAGGGCCTGCCGGACTAACGGCCGCGACGTATTTGGCCAGGTCTTCTCATAGCTTCGTTTTGATTGACAAAGACGCGCCGGGAGGAAGGTTGAATACCTTGCCGGAAATAGAGAATTACCCTGGCTTTAAGTCCGTGTCCGGAATGGAATTGGCCAATGCCTTCATCGATTCGGCCTCGGCTTTGGGCATAGAAACAACGTACGGAAACGTGATGTCCGTTTATAAGGACGGGGATCATTTCGTCACCAAAACCGATATGGAATCATATCAATCCAAAGCCGTCATCGTCGCGACCGGGATCACTTTCGCCCCAAGCATAAAAGGGGAGAAGGAATTCTTGGGCAAGGGGGTTAGCTCTTGCGCCACTTGCGACGGAAGGTTTTTCAAAGGCAAAGACATGGCCGTTTACGGAAATGGCGACGAGGCGATGCAAGAAGCGTTGTATTTGGCCCCATTATCCTCAAAGCTCATTTTCATCTGCCCAAACAAGATTAAAGGCAACGACAAATTGGTTTCCGCTTTGCGCGATTATGCAAACGTCGAAATCTTGGAAGATTCGTCGGTCAGCGAAATCAAAGGCGAAAACAAAGTCTCCTCGATTTCAGTCAACGGCAAAGAGGTTGCGGTTGAAGCCATATTCCCTTTGAACGGCCCCAAGTCCGCGTCTGGCTTCCTATCCAATCTCAATTTGGAAATGAATAAGGGATTCATTAAGACCGACAGTGAGCAAAAAACGTCGGTGGAAGGCCTTTTTGCCGCCGGGGATATATTGGACAAGAAACTAAGACAAGTCGTCACCGCGGCCGGAGAAGGGGCGACCGCGGCCACCTCCGCCATAAAATATTTGAACGGTTTGAAGAAATAAGATGGAAGGCCAAGTTCAGACATTCGCCTCGACCGTAAAGGAAGAGATCGTCAGCAAAGAGAGAAATTACGCCGAGAAGCGCGCTCTTTTGCTTTCGTTTTTGAAGCTGAATGGCCATATAAGATTAAACAAAGGGTCCCTTAGTTTGATATTGGATTCGCCCCAAGCGAACATAGCCAAATATCTATATTCCTGCATCCATGACGTTTATGGGGTTTCCTCGAGATTCTCCTACACTCGTTCCGCGGGTTTTTTGAAAAGAGTCGTATATCACGTGATCGTGGACGATGCCGAAAAGATAATGAACGATCTGAACGTCGATTTTCTAAGCGATGAAAGTTCGGGGTCGGAAGGTTTGCTAAAAGATCAAATATCCGATTATTTGGCCGGTGCGTTTTTGGCGACCGGTTCCGTCAACGATCCAAATTGCAGAAGCTATCATCTGGAGATTAGGGCCCAAGACGAAGAAACGGCCAAAGCGTTGATGAAGATATGGGCCAAATCCGCTTCCCATTCATTCCATCCCCGCGTCTCCAAAAGAAGGAACGGCTTCATCGTTTATATCAAGTCTTCGGAAGAAATAGCCGACTTCCTGATATTTGTCGGGGCGGAAAACGCGTGTTTCTATTATGAGGATGTGCGCGTCGCCAGGGATTATAAGAATGTAACCAATAGGTTGATCAATCTAGACACCGCCAATCTCTCCAAATCCTTGACTAGCGGCGCAAGGCAACTAGAAGAAATCAATTATTTGGAAGAGATAGGGGCGTTAACCAAAATAAAAAATCCGAAAACCGAGATAGTCTGCCGCTTGCGCAAGGAAAACCCCGAAATGCCTTTGAGCGAAATAGCCAGGCTTTTGTCGGAAGAGATAGCTTCCAGCGTTTCGAAATCCAACGTCAACCACCTATTCAGGGAGATCCATCAGCTATATGAAAAAGAGAGACAATGACTTATCTTTGCTTTGGCAACTCGGCAAAAGGATAGCGTTTTTGAGAAAACAATGCGGGCTCACCCAATTGGATCTCTCTTTGAATTCCGGTTTGGCCTTGTCTTTCATATCGGAACTTGAACGCGGAAAGAGAAACCCGAGCGTGGAGACCCTTTGGAAAGTCTGCAAAGCGTTAAACGTCAGCCTCGAAGAGCTCTTCAAGGGCGTATCGTCCATAGAATAAACCGCTTTCAGCAAACTTTGCCCACGGCGGTGTTTATTAACAAATTCAATTTGTTATAGTTATTACGTTGATCCAAGGAGGACACAACGTATGTCAATTAAATTAGCTATCAACGGATTCGGACGCATCGGGCGTCTTTCATTCCGCCGCGCCTACGAACAAGGCGGATTCGAAGTCGTCGCCATCAACGACCTTGTCGACGCGAAAACCCTTGCCTATCTCTTGAAATACGACACCACCCAGGGCTCTTGGCACAAAGACGAGATCTCCTACGAAGTCGAAAAAGACGAAAACGGCAAATTGGTGAAGAACAACATCATCTTCAAAGGCAAAGCCATCCCTGTCTTGGGACAAAAAGACCCCCACGACCTCAAATGGGGCAACTACGGCGTTGACGTCGTGCTCGAATGCACCGGACGCCTCAAGACCAAAGAAGACGGACAAGTCCATTTGGACAATGGCGCCAAAGGCGTCATCATCTCCGCCCCGTCCAGCTCCAAAGACATCCCGACTTTCGTTTATGGAGTCAATACCGACAAACTTTCTTCTGATTTGAAGATCATCTCCGGCGCTTCCTGCACCACCAACTGCTTGGCCCCGGTCATGAAAGTCTTGAATGACAAATTCGGCGTCCAAGGCGGAACCATGACCACTGTCCACGCCTATACCAACGACCAGACCATCTTGGATCTTGCCAAGGGCGATCTACGTCGTGGCCGCGCCGCCGCCGCCAACATCGTCCCGACTTCCACCGGTGCCGCCAAGGCCATCGGCAAAGTCATCCCTGAGTTGAACGGCGCTTTGAACGGAAACGCCATCCGCGTCCCCGTCACCGACGGTTCCCTCTGCGACTGCACTTTGACCTTGAAAACCAAAGTCACCGCCGAAGAAATCAACGCCGCTTTGAAGGAAGCTTCCGAAGGCGAGCTCAAGGGAGTCCTCGGATACAATGACGAAGAAATCGTCTCTTCCGATATCTTGGGCACCACCTATGGTTCCATCTTCGACAGCACCTTGACCATGATCGTCGAAGATCCTACCGGAGCGCAACACGTCAAAGTCGTCGCTTGGTATGACAACGAGAACAGCTTCACCTGCCAATACATCCGTTTGGCTGGCTTATACGGCAAGCTCTTGACCAAATAAGTCCGTTTCCGCTTTTAAAAGGCTCTCTTCGGAGGGCCTTTCTTTTTCGGAGAATCGGATGTCATTTATTGACATCTTCCCTTTTACAATGAACACTTTAAGCGGATCTCGTAAGGAGGTAGCGTATGAAGAAAAAAACATTCAAAGGTTTGTTGCTTATACCGTTTTTGGCCTTGCCTTTGTTTTCTTGCGGGGACGAATCGGAACTAAAGCCTTCCAAAGTCGAGGACTTGGACAAACACGTCGCGGTTTCCAGCTTGGGAAAGGCCATGAAGGCCTCTTGTTCCAAAAACGCCATATCGGTTAAGTTCACCTCGAGCAAGGAACTCAAATTCTCGCTTGAAGAAAAAATACACGACAGCATAAACAACGTCGATTGGGAAAAGAGCGTAAAAGAGGGCGTGGCTACCGGCGTGACCTTGGATTACCGCCTCAAAAAGGAAGAGGTCTCGTCAGGCGATGGCGTCGAATATAAATATGATTCTTCAATGGTTGCCTATGTCGATGCACTTTCCTATACGATGAAAGACAAAACCAGCGAAAGCAAACACAATTACTCGGCTTTGGAAGTCAAAGGCTATAGCGACGACGATACATATTATTTCGACCCTACCAGCAACTCCAATATTTCGCGCGTGGTAACGGATTTGCTTGGATTCATGGGCATGGAGAACATGGGTACGGTGGCCACCATGGCTTTAGGGAGAAAATACAAAGCCTCGGCCGACTACATCGATGAGCTTTTGGACAAATTGGGAATCGATGCCAGCGTGGACGATTGGGCCGATATTTACAAGAATTTCATCATCGAAGACGAAATCGACAAGATGATCGTGACCTTCGACCAAAAGGTCGAGAATTGGGGATGGCTGTCCTCATATACGGACAAGACTTCCGGGGATTACGTTTTCTATGCGAACATGAACAAAGCGGATTTGGTTTCGTTCTTGAACGAGATGGACCCCCCAGATGAAGGCGATAGCGAAACCTACGAAGAGAAATTGGCCGGCCTTCAGTTGGACAA
This sequence comes from Oscillospiraceae bacterium, assembly GCA_963647095.1. Lineage (GTDB taxonomy): Bacteria > Bacillota_I > Bacilli_A > RFN20 > CAG-826 > UBA4951. The sequence goes on from CAVIYC010000015.1 coordinate 9,207, forward strand.
ATTGGAATTCCTCGTCACTTTCAACGGGGAAGGCTTAAAGTCAGGATCGACCGCTTTTTCCTTCAAAGATGTCGAAAATGACGTTCCGTTCTATGAAACATCAATAATCCCCCTCCCCGGCACCAGCGGCGTCGAAACCAAAAAACAGACTGGCACCAGCGACGTTACCACGAAAGTGGAAGGCGGATTCAACATGACTTTCGGAAACAGCTCTCCGCTCGTTCCTTCTTCCAGCGGGTGGTGGGATCTGAAAGACTTGATCAACCTGTTTTCCAAATAAAACCAAAGGGCGGCCGAAGGGTCGCCTTTCTTTTTGTAACCGCATCCAATTTCCATTGCTATGGAAATACTTACGCGCGATGTTATGATTTTCCTAGCCCCAAAGGAGCTTTAATTATGTTAACCGTCAAAGATTTGAAAGATTTGTCCGGAAAAGTCGTCTATGTCCGCGTGGACTTCAACGTCCCTCAGAAAAACGGCGTCATCCGCGACAACAACCGCATCAAAGCGGCCCTCCCTACCATCAAGGAACTTTTAGGCAAAGGCGCCAAAGTCCTATTGATGTCCCATCTTGGGAAAATAAAGTGGAAAGAACCCGATCTCGCCAAGATCGAGGCCATGAAAGCCAATAACGACATGAAGCCCGTTTCCGTCGAATTGCAAGCCTTGCTTCCGGAAACCAAAGTCCATTTCGTCAACGCCACCAGAGGCGAAGAGCTCAAAAACGCCGTCAAAGAATTGAAGGACGGCGAAGTCTTGCTCGCCCAAAACACCCGTTATGAGAAAGGCGAAGAAAAGAACGATCCCGCCTTATCGGAAGAATGGGCTTCCTTGGCCGATGCTTATGTCATGGACGCCTTCGGTTCCGCCCATCGCGCCCACGCTTCGACTTACGGCGTCCCCGAAATATTGAAGAAAGAAGGGAAGCCGGTGGCTCTGGGCTATTTGATGCTCAAAGAAGTCGAGAACCTCACCCGTTGCGTCGAAGTCAAGGATTCCGACAGGCCTTATGTCGCCATATTGGGCGGCTTGAAGGTCACCGACAAGATCAAAGTCATCGACACTTTGCTCAACAAATGCGATTACATCATCATCGGCGGAGCGATGTCTTATACCTTCCGCAAAGCTTTGGGAGAGAAAATCGGCAAATCGTTCTTGGACGAAGAAGCCTTGGATTACGCCAAGAAGTGCTTGGAAAAAGCCAATGGCAGAATCATCCTTCCCGTCGATGCCGTCTGTACCGATTCCTTCGAACCGACCGAAGATAGGAAAATCATCGTCGTTGAAGGGAACATCCCCGATGGATTCGAGGGGGTTGATATTGGGCCTAAGAGCGCCGAGAAGTTCGCCTCCATCATCTCCAAAGCCAAGATGATATTCTGGAATGGGCCGATGGGAGTCTTCGAACAGAAGGAATTCCAAAACGGAACCAAAGCCGTTTGCGAGGCCATCAAAGAGCTTTCCGGAAAAGCCTTCACCGTCTGCGGTGGGGGAGATTCCGCCTCGGCCGTCAAACAATTCGGCTACACTTCGGACTTCAGCCACGTCTCTACCGGCGGCGGAGCCTCGTTGGAAATGATTCAAAACGACGGGCATTTGCCTGGCGTGGACGTCTTGAAATAAGGAGCTATATATGCGCAAAAAACTATTGCTTGGAAACTGGAAGATGAACAAAACCCCGTCCGAAGCCAAAGCCTTCGCCTTGGTTTCTTCGGAAATGGTGGACTTGGCCGTCAAAAACAACATCGACGTCGGCGTCGCCCCGACCTTCGTTTGCCTTCAGACCGTCAAAGAAAATATCGATTCCCGCTGCATAGTGGCCGCCCAAAACGTCAATGAGCACGATCATGGGGCCTTCACCGGCGAAGTCTCTATCCCGATGCTAAAGGAAATCAACGTCGACTGGGTGATATTGGGGCATTCCGAACGCCGCGAATACAACAACGAGACTTCTTCCGTCTGCAACCTCAAGATCAAAGCCTTGCTAACCAATGGCATGACTCCGGTCTATTGCTGCGGGGAAAGCGAAAAGACCTTCGAAGAGGGCAAGACCAAAGAATTCGTCGGAACCCAAATCAAAGAAGGCTTGGCCGGGCTAAGCAAAGAAGAGGCCGCCAAAGTGGTCATCGCCTACGAACCCATCTGGGCCATCGGCACCGGAAAGTCCGCGAGCAAGGAAATCGCCGAAGAGACCGTTTCCTATATCCGCAGCGTCTTGAAGGAATTGTTCGGATCCGTTTCCGAGGATATGAGAATCCTTTACGGCGGATCGGTCAAACCCGAGAACGTGGCCGCTTATATGTCCATGCCCAACATCGATGGAGCCTTGGTCGGAGGAGCTTCTTTGGAGCCTTCTTCCTTCAAAGGCCTTATCGAAGGAATGCTGAAATAAGCGACGATAGCAAAGAACTTGGCCCTAACGGAACGTTGGGGCTTTTCTTTATTTATATTGTGTGCGCGTGCGCGTCTACGTATGCGTACGCTTAATATATATGTGTATGTATACAACGCGCATATATGTACGCTCGCGTATATTTTTGAAAAAAATATCAAAAGGCTGTTGCAATGGGGTTTCTATATATGTATATTATTCAACTGCGCACACAAAGCGCGGCAAATGATAGAAAAAAAGTTCATAAAAGTTCTTGCAAAAGAAAAACGATGAGCGTAATATCTATCTCAAGCGTTTGCCCCTGATGCAAATCAGGTCACAAAGGCAAACGATTCGATCTTTGAAAACTGAACAGATGTACAACAAACACTAACGTCAATTCCGGATGTTCTAACCAACATCCATTAAGGAATTTTTAAACCAGTATAATTTGAACAGAATATAAACTTTTTGAGAGTTTGATCCTGGCTCAGGATGAACGCTGGCGGCGTGCCTAATACATGCA
>CAVIYC010000016.1:0-10928 GCA_963647095.1 Oscillospiraceae bacterium
AGCCAAGGCCAACAAGGATTTCGCCTTATCGGATGAAATAAGGGCCAAATTGATCGAACGCAAAGTCTTTTAACCAAGACAAAAACCGCTATTTCGTCATACCAAAATTTAATCGGTTGGCGAAATTGATTGTGAGGTTGACTAATTTCATTGAAAACTCGTCAATCATTAAATTAAAAACAGCTTATCTTAAGGAGGCGTTTCATGAGTAATATCGTTTATGGGAAGAACCCTGTGGAAGCGGCAATCGAGAGCGGACACGTCAAAACGCTATATATCGCCGAACGCCTCAAATCTGATTCATTCGCGATGAAATTGGCTGAAAAAGGCGTAAAGACGAAATACGTTCCAGACTTTTCCCTCGAGAAGCTTGCCAAAACCAAGTTTACCCAAGGTTATGTCGCCGAAGTCGATGATTACAAGCTTTTCACCCTTTCTGAGATCATCGAATCCGCCAAAGAGAAAAAATACCCCCTATTAGCCATGCTCGATGGCATTGAGGATCCTCATAACCTGGGTGCGATCTTGCGTAGCGCCGATGCCTTCGGAGTAGGTGGCGTCATCATGAAGAAAAGAGGCCAAGCGCCCCTTAACCCAACGGTGGCGAAAGTCTCAACCGGAGCCATAGAATACGTCAAGGTCTGCGAAGTCGCGAACCTTTCCCAAGCCATCAAAACCTTAAAGGAAAATGGCTATTGGATAGTCGCCACCGACGGACTTGGAACCCAAAACTATGATGACATCGATTATAAGTCACCGATCTGCGTCATCATCGGCTCTGAGGGATTTGGCATTTCCAGATTGGTTCTGAGCAATTCTGACTTCATTGTCAAAATACCGATGTACGGACATGTAAATTCGCTCAATGCCAGCAATGCTGCCTGTACTTTGTTCGCTCAGATTGACCATAACCGCAGACACTAGGTTCCCTATAGAGGAACTTTATGAACAATCGCGATCCGCTCACAGACGAAGAACTGCTTTTATTGTCGAGAGCTGGCGATAATAACGCGTACACGTTGCTAATACGCCGGTTTTTGGGTCCCTCGCGCAAAGGCGATATCTGCCGCGCTTATCCAGGAATTCTGGGGAGGTACTCCTTGTGGGAAGTTTCATCGATCTCCCTATCGACTTTTTGGGCATGCATGGATGGGTATCGCTTTGGGACTGTGCGTTTTCACACCTATTACATAAGCGCTCTCAGATTCAATTTGATGCGATATGACCAAACCCAGCAAAGAGAGAAAAGATTCGTCACGTCGCTAGATGCCCAGCTCAAGTACGACGGAGATTTCTGTTTGCATGATGTTTTGTCAATCGATGGGACAATTGATGACCCGAAAAATTATGTTAATTATTACGAAACTTTGGAAAGTATAAAAAAGCTTCCGAAATCCATTCCTCACCAAACTTTGGAAATAGCCAAAATGAAAGCCAACGGAATGAGTTTCGTGGAGATCGCGGAAGCCTTGAAATTGACTTACCGACAAGTTTACGTTCGTTATCAGTCCTTTTTGGAAAAAGCGAAGAAGCTAATCAAAAACGGAGATTGATTTACGCGGTTTCCTACAACTTTTGCGTTGGAAATCGATAGGAGATTAACTCTTTTCTTTCTCTGTTAAAACGCATTTAACGGAACGCGTTCGCACCCGACAAAGGACGCCGACGTCTCTTGACTTCGTTCATGTATGCCCGCACTTGACACGCACACAAAATGCGAATAATCTATTTGCACGCTAAGGTTAAATGTTTATGGGTAGGGAAAAGGTTTTTTTGATTTGCTCGGAATGTCTGTCCCGCAACTATAGCGTTGCCAAGCGAAACGACAGGACTGAAAGATTTGAGATCCGGAAATTCTGTCCCAATTGCAATCGACACACGTTGCATAAGGAAAGCAAATAGGAGGGTAGAATATGACATCACCCAAGAAGTACGCCAAAGAGGTCATAAAAGAAGGCAAGCGCATTCGTTGGCCGAAGCGCGATGAACTTTGGCCCGCCATCGTCACCGTTATCGTTATTACGGTTTTCGTTGCCATTTTCCTTTCCATCTGGGATTTGCTCGCCAGCAGCATCATCAGCCAGCTTAAGAGCGCGTTTGGCGGTTAAGGAGCGAATTATGCCAGTCCAATTAAGCGAAAAACAATGGTATGCGGTTACCACCATGTCCATGCATGAATCCAAAACCGCCGCTAATCTCATAAAGCGTATCACGACCATGAACATGCAGGATTACATCCTCCGCGTATTGGTCGCCGAACATGAAGAACCGGTCCTTAAAGACGGGCTTCCCACTGGGAAAACCAGAATGAAGAATTTCTATCCCGGCTATATCTTCGTCGAAATGATCATGACCGACGAGTCTTGGTACATCGTCCGTAACACTCCGGGCGTCACCGGTATCATCGGATCGTCCGGCGGCGGTCAGAAACCCGCCCCGGTCTCCAGAGAAGAAATCGAACCGGTCTTGAAGAGAATGGGTCTCATCGACTCCGCCATGTATGACTACTATCACGTCGGTGACAGAGTCAAAATCATCAATGGCGCTCTCGAAAACACCGAAGGCGAAATCATCTCCATCGATCAAGAAACCGGATTGGTTCGCGTCGAAACGACGTTCTTTGGCCGCGTTACTCCGGTCGACGTCGATTTCTCCGAGATCGAAAGAGCTTAAAAACCAAGGCGAGATCGAATGTCTCGCTTTTCTTTTTATGTATTATATGAAAAAACCTTCATATTTTTATTGCATCTATTTTCTGTAGGCATACAATAGCATCGAAATATGAAGGAGTGTTCATATGTCCGATGAATTGACCACAAAGCAACTCAACAAGGTCTCTCAGATACTTAAGGCCTTGTCCGGCACCTCGAAACTGGAAATCCTTTATGTCCTTTCCGGTGGGGAGAAATCCGTGAATGCGATTTCCGAGGAATCGGGATTATCCCAATCTTTGGTCTCGCACGCGTTAAAAGATTTGAAGGATTCGCATTTGGTTTCCTATAGCCAAGTCGGAAGGCAGGTTTTCTATCGTTTGGATGACGATCATGTTTTGACCATCATCAACGCCATCTTCGAACACTCAAAGGAGTATTGATATGTCCGAGCACAATCACGAGCACCATCATGGCCACGAACATTCCGAAGGCCGTGAAGAATTGATCATCAAAATAGTAAGGGTTGCCGTCGCTTTGTTGTTGGCAATCTTGGGACTAACCGTTTGCAGCGAAGATAAAATCGGAGTTTGGTGGAACTTCGCCATCAACGCCTGCGCTTTGATAATCGTCGGCTATGACGTGGTTGTCGAAGCGGTGGAAGACATGGTCAAAGAACATGAATTCTTCTCAGAAGAGACTTTGATGATTTTGGCCACCATCGGGGCGTTCTGCCTTAGATTCTTCGGCGAGGATTATAACCAATTCTTTGACGCCGTGATGGTAATGATTCTTTTCCAAATAGGCGAGATGCTAGAAGATTTGGCGACCTCAAAGTCCAAAAAAGCCATCAACAAAGCCGTTGGGTTACGAGCGAAAATCGCTCATAAAAAAGTCGATAGCGAGTTTATCGATTGCGATCCTATCACATTATCGATTGGCGACGAATTCTTGGTAAAGGTCGGCGAAGTTATTCCGGCGGACGGGTTCGTCACCGATGGTCAAGGCTCTGTGAACATGAGCTCATTGACCGGCGAATTCTTGCCGGTAAATGCCTCAATTGGCGACGAAATCCATTCCGGAACCATTCTCGTCAGCGGCTCGATAACCGTTAAAGTCAGCAAAGAATACGAAGATTCGACGGTTGCCAAAATCATCCGTTTGATCGAAGAAGGCGAACAAGCCAAATCCAAAGGCACGAGGTTCGTGGACAAGTTCGCCAAGATTTATACGCCAGTGGTCATCGCATGCGCCGTTTTGTTGGCGGTTATCCCTCCTTTGTTCTTGGGCATAAATGACCCAGAAGTTTGGCAACATTGGGTGTTTGTTGGCATCTCTGCCCTTATCATTTCTTGCCCTTGCGCCATCGTTATCTCCGTCCCTCTTTGCTATTTCGCATCCTTGGGATTGGCGAGCAAAAACGGCATCGTCATCAAAGGTGCCAACTTGCTCGATAAATTGAACGAAATCAACATTGTTGTCACAGACAAAACCGGCACCCTCACCGAAGGGACTTTCTCGGTTTTGAGCGTTGAGCCAAAAGACGTGTCTTCCGAAGAATTGCTCAAACTCGCCGCCATTGGGGAATCTCGTTCCAATCACCCCTTGGCCGCGCCTTTGAAAAAATTCATTCCCGAAGATTTCTCCGACTCCTCTATCGAAAACTATGAAGAATTTGCCGGAAAGGGCGTATCTCTCGCTTATTCGGACAAGAAAATCGTCGTTGGATCCGCCCATTTGTTAAGCGATTTGAACATCGATTTCAAAGAATCGGAAGCCGACGGAACCATCATATACGTCGCGTTGGACGGAAAGTTCGTAGGCACGATTTCCTTGGGCGACAGTTTAAGGGAAAGCGCGGGCAAATTAGTGGACTTCCTACACAAAAATGGCTCCAAAGTCTATCTTTTGACCGGCGATAAAGAAAGCAACGCCAAAAAGATTTCGGAAACCCTAAAACTTGACGGATATTACGCGGAATTGCTCCCGCAAGACAAATTCGCGCATCTTGAAAAATACAAGGCCGAAGGCAAAGTCGCCTTTATCGGAGACGGCATCAACGACGCCCCATCCATCGCTTCGGCGGACGTCGGTTTCGCAATGGGCGGAATCGGATCCGACTTAGCCATGGAATCCGCGGACGTGGTCATCATGGACGATGACATTTCCAAAGTCGGAAAGTCGATGAAGATATCCAAAATGTGCCGCGGATATGTCCTAGGCGCCATCATCACGTCGTTGTTGGTGAAAGCCGTCATCTTGGTTTTGGCAATCGTCTTGGAAGGCTTCCCTCTATTGGCCGCGGTGGCCGCCGATACGGGGTTGACCCTCTTGATGGTTTTGGTCTCGCTAAGCATCCTTTGGCGGAAAATCTGAGGCGAAAAACCGAAAAACTTGCGCTCGCTCGTGTAGCGGGCGTTTTTTTTGTGCTTGCGTATGGAAGCCCGAACGAGTATATTACCAATACGTGCGACCAAGTACGCACGGCGTAGGAGAACGGAAACGATCGTTCGTACTACTGCATAATTCTCAAAATTAGGAGGAGAATCATGGCGAAAAAAATCGTTAAGGTCCTCAAAATGGAACTCCCTGGCGGAGATGCCAAACCGGGACCTAAGCTTGCATCCGCAGGCATCCAGATGGCCAAGTTCTGCACGGACTTCAATGCGAAGACCGCCGACAGAAAGGGACAAGTCGTCCCTGTCATCATCACGGCTTATGAAGACAAGTCGTTTGACTTCGAGGTCAAGACCAGCCCAGTCACTGGCTTAATCTTGAAAGCCGCCGGCATCCAAAAAGGATCCGGAAATCCCAAGCAGATCGTGGGAAAAATCACCAAAGCCCAATTGCGCGAGATCGCCCAATACAAAATGGAAGACCTCAATGCCAATGACATCGAGGCCGCGGAAAAGATCGTCGCTGGCAGCTGCCGCCAAATGGGCGTTGCCATCGCGGACTAAGGAGGTAACGGCATGAAATCAGGAAAGAAATACCGCAACGCTGCCGAACTCATCGAAAAGGATCGCTTATATTCCATCGATGAGGCTGCCGCCTTACTCAAGAAAACCTCTACCACCAAATTCGATTCTGCCATCGACATCAGCTTTGCCCTCAACGTCAACCCAACCAAGGCCGATCAGTTGATCCGTGGCACAATCGTCCTTCCCAATGGCAACGGCAAAACCAAGAAAGTCTTGGCCGTTACCATGAGCAAACAGCAAGAAGCCAAAGACGCCGGCGCCGAATTCGTCGGTGGCAAAGAGATGCTCGAAAAGATCCAGAAAGAAAACTGGTTCGACTTCGATATCATCGTCGCCACTCCCGACATGATGGGCGAATTGGGAAAAATGGGCCGTTTGTTGGGCCCCAAAGGCTTGATGCCTAACCCCAAGACCGGAACCGTCAGCATGAACATTGGCGATGCCGTCAAAGAAATCAAACGCGGCAAAATCTCTTACCGCGTTGACAGAGATGGCAACCTCAATATCTCCATCGCTCGCTGCTCCTTCGACGAAAAGGCCATTGCCGAAAACATCAAAGCCATCGTCGATGTCATCGTCCGTAGCCGCCCAGCCACCGTCAAGGGCACCTACATCAGAAACGCCGTCGTCCACACCACCATGGGCCCTGGCATCAAAATCGCTTTCGAAGGCCGCAACTAATAGCCTGGGAAGCCAATCACATTGGTGAATTGCTTGCTATACCTAAGATAACAACGGGCAAGTGCCTTAATAGTTACACGTTGTTGAGGTCATACAGTTTCACAAATATCAACTCACTAGTTATAGAAAGCATCACATAGTCGACACAAAGAAAGGAGGAATTAGCATGAACAAAGAAGTTCTCGCCGCCAAACAAGAGACCGTCGCGGAAATCACCGCCGCTCTCAATGATTGCGGATCGCTCACCGTTGTCTCTTACCAGGGATTAACCGTTAAGGAAACCACCGAACTTCGTCGCGCTCTTGCCAGCAAGGGTTGCCACATGGTCGTTTACAAGAACAAGCTCGTCGAGCGCGCTCTTGAAGCCAAAGGCACTTCCGAGCTCAAAGGATATCTCGAAGGACCCAACGCCTTCGTCTTCTCCAAGGAAATCTGCGATGGCCCTGCCGTGTTACGCAAATTCGCCCGTGCCCACGAGGCTCTCGTGGTCAAAGGCGGTCTCGTCGAAGGCAAAGCCTACGATGCCAAAGGCATGAAAGATTTCGCAACGATGCCGAACAAGGAAGGTTTGTTATCCATGTTCTGCCAATGCCTGAACGCTCCAATCAGCAAGTTCGCCGTCGCCGTGAACGCTATCGCGGAAAAGGCCCCAGCTACCGCTGGCGAGGCCGCTTAATTAGCCTATAGGAGGAAATTACCATGGCTGAGAAATTAACCAATGAACAAATCATTGACACCCTCAAACAATTGACCGTCGTCGAACTCAACGAATTAGTCAAATTGGTCGAAGAGACCTTCGGTGTCTCCGCTGCCGCCCCTGTCGCCGCCGCTCCCGCTGAGGAAGAGGCCGTCGCCAAAGGACCAGTAGAAGTTTCCTTGATCTTGAAAGAGGTCGGTGCTTCCAAAGTCGGCGTCATCAAAGCCGTCCAGGCCATCACTGGCCTTGGCTTGATGGAAGCCAAGAAACTCGTCGATGGCGCCCCTTGCGCCGTCAAAGAGCACATCAGCCAAGTCGAGGCCGATACCCACAAGGCCGCCCTCGAAGCCGCTGGTGCCAAAGTCGAAATCAAATAAGCTTTCATTTGATTTGGCCATTTTTAACCCCTCCCTGCAAAGCCGTCGCCTAGCGGGGAGGGGGTTTCTGCTATATAAAAGGAGTCTGGAATATGCCCCAATACTTCGATAATGTCGACATATCAGACCGCAAGACTTACCACTATAACGCAGTTATAAACGGAGTCTCATACCCTTTTGTTGGAGCGGATGGAACTTTCTCTAAAGACAGTTTGGACGATGGCACGAAATTGTTGCTTGAAACCATCATCCAAGCTGATCTCGGGAACAAGATCCTTGACGTTGGCTGCGGAACAGGCCCAATCGGACTAATTCTGGCCGCAACTGACAGTAAGAGATTCGTCACCATGTGCGACGTCAATCTCACTGCCCTCGACTTAGCAAAGCAAAACGCCGAAAGAAACGGCGTTTCGGAAAGAGTCGAGATCGTCGAAAGCGACGTTTACCACAACATAAACTCCACTTACGACACGATAATCTCCAATCCCCCGATTAGGGCTGGTAAGAAAGTGACCTATGCCATATATGATGGCGCGTGCGCGCACCTAAATAAAGAAGGGTCATTGATAATCGTCATCAGGCGCAAACAAGGCGCCGATAGCGTCGAATCCCACCTAAAAGAAACATTCGGGAACGTGAGCGTATTGGCCTCGCATAAAGGATATCGCGTCCTAAAAGCAACGAAGAAAGGAGCAGAGTAATGGCAAAAAAGGCTACTACTTACAAAAATTACCCATTGGGCAGGAACGATCGAATCAATTTCTCCAAGATCTCTGGTTCGCTCCAAATCCCCTACATGGTCGAAATCCAAGTCAAATCCTTCAATTGGTTTTTGAAGGAAGGTTTGGACGAAGTCATGAAAGAAGTCTTCCCTATCTCCAACTATGGAGAGAACTTTTTCATCGACTACGTCTCATCCAGGTTCGAAGAACCGCAATATACCCCTCTTGAATGCAAGGGCGGAGATCTCACTTATTCAAGCAAGCTGAAGGTCAAACTTCGCCTTCGCGACGAAACCGGACACGTCGAAGAGCCGAGCGAAGTCTTCATGGGCGACGTCCCCATGATGACCGACTCCGGAACTTTCATCATCAACGGCTCTGAGCGCGTCATCGTTTCTCAAATCGTCCGTTCCCCCGGCGCCTATTTCCAAGACACCCCAGATAAGAGCGGCAAACACATCTATAACGGCGAAATCATCCCGTCCCGCGGAACTTGGCTTCAATTCGAAAGCGATTTGAAGGGCCTTTTGTGGGTCAGAATCGATCGCCAGAGAAAGATGCCGGCCACGATTTTGTTCAAAGCCCTCGGCATCTATAAAGAAAAAGACCTAAAAGAATTGTTCGGCGACTCCGATTCCTTCAAGGATACCTTGGACAAGGATTCCGGCTGCAAGACCGATATGGAAGCCTTGCAGGAAATCTTCCGCAAATTGAAGCCCGGCGAGCCTTTGACCCGCGACGGCGTCCTCAATTTCTTGGTCACCAAATTCTTCGATGGCAAACGCTACGACTTAGGCAAGGCCGGCCGTTTCAAATATTTGCAGAAACTCGGAATCTACGAAAGGCTCCCCGGCAGAATCTTGGCCGAACCTTTGGTAACCGCCGACGGCGAGATTTTAGCCGACCAAAACGGCGAACTTTATTTGCCTGAACGCAAATTGACCAAAGAAGACGTCGATTACCTCAAAGACATCGAATTCTTCGAAAAAGGCGCGATGACCAAAGTCATCAAAGTCAACGAAGCCATCGATAACAACAGCACGGTCAACATGGTCAAAGTCCATGCCAACGACCGCCTCAACGGCAAAGTCGTTACCATGGTCGGCACCAATTTGAACGAGAAACTCACCCGCGTGACCGTCTCCGACATGATCGCCTGCTTCTCTTATTTCATGAACATCCAAGACGGACTTGGACAAACCGACGATATCGACCATTTGGGCAACAGACGCGTCCGTTGCGTCGGAGAATTGCTCCAAACCCAATTCCGCATCGGCTTGACCAAAATGGAAAAGACCGTCCAGCAGAAGATGTCCATCACCGAATTGGATACCGCTAAGCCCCAACAGCTCATCAATATCCGCCCGTTGACCACTTCCATCCACGAATTCTTCTCTTCCTCCCAACTTTCCCAGTTCATGGATCAGACGAACCCCTTGGCCGAATTGACCAACAAACGCCGTATCTCCGCTTTGGGTCCCGGCGGCTTGACCAGAGACCGCGCTTCCATGGAAGTCCGCGACGTCCACTATACCCATTATGGCCGCATCTGCCCTATCGAAACTCCCGAAGGCCAGAACATCGGTCTTATCAACAACCTTTCCACCTACGCCAAGATAAACGACTATGGTTTCATCCAAACCCCTTATCGCATCGTTTATCACGTCGATGGCCACGATTATGTCTCCGATGAGGCGGAATATCTTTCCGCGGACGACGAAAGAGGGCTTTATATCGCCGAAGCCAACATCGCTTTGGGCGAGCCTAAGGAAGTCGTCATCGACGGAGAAAAGAAGATCGTCAAAGAGATAATCGAAGACGAATGCGTCTGCCGTCACGACGAAGATTCCGAACGCGCGCATAAATCCTTGATTTCTTATGTCGACGTTTCGCCGAAACAGATCATTTCCATCGCCGCAGCCTGCATTCCTTTCTTGGAAAACGACGACGGCACCCGTGCGTTGATGGGTGCTAACATGCAACGTCAGGCTTTGCCTTTGCTCCGTCCGTCTTTAGCCTACGTCGGAACCGGCATGGAACCGATCATCGCCAAAGACTCCGGCTTGGCGGCAGTATCCGTCGAAGAAGGAACCGTCACCTACGTCGATTCCAAGACCATCAAGGTCAAGGAAAAAGGCGGAGAGCGCGTCTATAACTTAGAAAAGTTCGAGCGCGCGAACGGCGGCACCTGCATCAACCAAACCCCGATCGTCAAAGTCGGCGACAAGATCCAGAGAAATCAGATCATTTCCGACGGCCCTGCCATGAAGAACGGCGAATTGGCTTTGGGTCAAAACGTCCTCATCGCCTATATGACTTGGCACGGTTACAACTACGAAGACGCCATCATCATGTCCGAGAGGATGGTCAAGGAAGATACCTACACTTCCATCCATATCGAGAAATATGAGATCGAATGCCGCGAAACCAAGCTCGGCAACGAAGAAATCACCCGCGATATCCCCAACGTCAGAGAAGACCAGAAGGCTTTCTTGGACGAAGATGGCATCATCATCCCGGGCGCCGAAGTCAAAGAAGGCGACATCTTGGTCGGAAAGACCACCCCGAAAGGCCAAACCGAGCCGACTCCCGAAGAAAAGCTCCTCATGGCCATCTTCGCCGAGAAGATCAAAGACGGAAAAGACAGCTCCTTGCGCGTGCCTCACGGCGGCGCCGGCATCGTCCTTGGCGTCAAGGTCTTCGTCAGAAAGAAAGATCCGCTCCCAGCCGGCGTTTTGAAGGCTGTCCGCGTCTACATCGTCCAAAAGAGAAAGATCTCCGAAGGCGACAAGATGTCCGGGCGTCACGGTAACAAAGGC
>CAVIYC010000017.1:0-10833 GCA_963647095.1 Oscillospiraceae bacterium
CTATAGGAGTGTCCAATTTCCTTGAAGAAGACATAGAAAACATTTGGGAAGCCGCCAAAATAAAGCCGATGGTCAACCAAATGCTTTGCCATATATCCAACACTCCGCTTGAGCTAATAGATTATTGTGAGAAGAAGGGAATGGTCATGGAAGCCTATTCCCCCGTCGCCCATGGCGAGGCATTAAAGAATCAAGCGATTGCCGATATGGCCAAAAAATACAATGTGACGATTCCTCAGTTATGCATCCGTTACGACATTCAGCTCGGCATGGTCGTTTTGCCAAAGACCGAGAATCCAGAACATATGAAAACCAACGCGTCGGTCGGTTTTATTATCTCCGACGAAGATATGGAAGAACTCAAACGCATAGAGAAGATAAAAGACTACGGAGACCATAGCTTCTTCCCCGTCTTTGGCGGAAAGATGTAAGACGGGGAATTGGTACGCCACAGCGTTATTAACTGCAAATCGCCCTCTTTTTCATCGTCTATTTAGCCACACCAATTAAGAAATTCATGTAACCAAATGACACAAACAAGAAAAGAGCAGAACTGCTCTAACTGGGTTTTTCAGCTAGGTTGTCTGCTCTTTTTGCTAGTTGTTTATCAAATTAGGATACTTTGGTGATACGCGCGTTAATGAATTGGCAACCGTCATACATATATCCCTCGTATTCCGATTCGATGGTGACGGTCTTTTCGCCAAAGTCAATGGTGATGGTTGCTTCGTCAATGCTTCCGTATGCGTCATCAAGCCGGCCTTCGTAAACATACATGTTTCCGCTGGAACTCTTCTTGCTAATCGTTCCGGTCAGAGTTCCACCACTTTGATCTTCAGCGTAGATTGAGCAAGATTCTCCAGAATTGGATATGGTGATTGTGAGGGATGAGCCGTATCCGGTCGTATCGGTGGCGGTATATACTCCATCAAAGCTCGCAGTCGCTTCGGTGATGGTCAAAGTGGCTTTTCCAGTCACTCCGGATCCATCGGCGGCGGTGGCGATGATATCGACCGTTCCGGCAGCCAAGGTGGTAATCACGCCCCTGCTGTTGATAGTGGCGATTTCGCTATCGGAAGTTGACCAAACGACGTTTTTGTTGTCGGCGTTGGTGGGGGCAACGGCCGCGGTGGCGGTAACGGTGCTTCCTTTGGTGACGGAGTCGCTGCTTAAGGTAACGGTTATGCCGGTTACTTTCTGAGGTTCGGTGACGGTGATTTCGATGCTGTCGGTCAAACCGAATTCGGAAGTGAGAGTCAAGGTGGCCGTTCCGGCGCCTACGCCCGTAGCGGTAACGATGCCATCGTTATCGGAGATAGAGACGATGGAAGCATCGGAAGATTCAACCTCCCAAGATTCGCCATAGCAGTTTTCCGGGCCAAAGGTCGCGTACAAGGTGGTCTTTCCGCCGACTTTGATTTCGCTATAAGAAGATTTCAAGGTGACCTTCTCGGCCTTCTTCGCCAAAGTGGAGGTTTGGGTGGAAACGTTGGCTTTGTGATTGGTCTCGTTAATGGTCACGTTGTAGACATAATCCACTACGTTAGAATACGAAGAAGAGACTTTGGCCTTGAAATAGCCAGCGGTGTTCTTGTCGGTGTATTCGCCAAAGACCGCGTAGTTGTTTTCGTCGATGTCGGTGAACGGAAGCTCGGCGGTATCGCCGTTGCCAAAAGTCATCACAACCTTCTCTCCGTCAATAACGAAGGAGTTGGGATTTGGATAGTTACTTTCAAGCCAAGTTCCCTTGAGTTTGGAATCTACGGCCGCGGCTTCTTTGATGGTGATTTCGATTTCGTTGGAATCCACGGCCGCGGCTGTGGAGCCATGATAGGAAGAGGCTTTTACTTTGACCGTTCCCACGGCTTTCGGAGTGAGGACGCCATCGGAAGAGATGGTGGCGATAGAAGTGTCGGAGACGCTCCAAACGACTTCTTTCGAAGTGGCGTTGCTAGGCGATACGCCGGCCGAGAAGCTCAAGGTCTTGCCGAGTCTGACGGAAGTGGCTCCGCTATTTTCGGAGATGGTTACGGAAGTGACCGGGGTGTCGTCGGCGACGAAGTGATCGGCGCAGTCGTCATTGGCGGCGAAGACCAAATTGTCCATGCTCATTTCCATGGAATCCCCAATCATCGTGCCACGCATGACGATTCTCACCTGGCTTGCCGGAGCAAACGTCTTCTGAACGAGATGCAAATTCTCGGTGGAGAGGTTCTCTTTGACTTCGGCGGTCAAATCGATGACTTCGGCCTCAGCCCAAGTCTGAGAAGGGTTCTTGGCTTCGATGGCGATCTTGGTCACGTAGTCGGACTTATAGGAATTGCCATATACCGAGCCATAGTAGAAGGCGATGCCGGAGACTTGCTGGTCGTCGAAATCGAAGACCGATACGGCGTCCGCGCCGGTGCTTTCGTCTTGGAAGGTCTCGTTGATGGTGTCTTGCACGCCCGTTTTCATGACCAAAGTCTTCTTGCCGCCGAAGATGGTGCTCTTGCTGGGGGCGGTAACGACGTTGACGCCTTTGTTCACTTTGATGCTAAACGGCAAAGCGGAATTCAAGGAGTTGGTGGCAAACGGATCTTCGCCCAATCCGGAATTGGAATCGAAGGTGATGTCGTAAACGGCGTCGGTCATGTCGATTTTGGCTAAGCCGTTGACGTGGATCTTCACTTCGTTGGATTTGGCGGCAACGCCGGTCTCGGGGTTGGCTTTGCCTTGGATGTAAACGACGCAATCGCCTTCTCCGACGGCTTTGATGACGTGGTTGTAATCTTTGTCGAAGCCGATGGTGGCGACTTTCTCGTTGCTGGAAACGTAGGTCAAATCGTCTTCTTTGATCTGGCGGGCTTCCTCTACGCCTTCCGGTACGTCATAAGTGACGCTATAGGTGTATTTGACGCCTTTTTCGATTTCCAAAACATAAGAATCGCCGTCTTTTTCGGCCGAAGCGTCAGGGACGAGGTCAATGGTCTTTGGATAGACGTGGATTTGAGGTCCGGACCAGCCTTTGTATTGCCAATATTCTTTGACGTTGTTGGCGTTGGGGGCTTCAGGGAGAGAAGCGCTGCTAGGAACGGCGGTGGTGGCGAAATCGCTCAATTGGATTTCGACCAAATCCGCTTCGGGATCTTCGCCGAAGGCTTTGATGACGGAGATATATCCGCTGGAATCGAGCTGGATGTAGAAATCGTTGATTTCGGTGTCGTAGAAGGATTCGAAGACGGCGTTTACGGTATCGTCGAACTTGGCGGTGTTCGAGAAGACGTAATAGCCGCTCATGTAGGTGAAGTCGGCCGGAGCGAGGTTGTCCAAGAAAGTGGCAAACGACCAATAGAAGTGCGACAGGGTGCAGCTGGCGCCGTCATGGACGCTATTTAGCCAAGCCGGTCCTCCAGGTTCTGTCGCATCGTCGAAGTAACGATAGTTCTTCCCTTCGTAATCATGGTAATAATACCAGGTTACTTCGTCTCCGGAGACGTCGTAGATTATGTCGAAGCCGTTGACATGGTAGTTGTACCACGCTAATTCCGTGTCGCCGAAGGAGCCTTTGCTTCCGATGGCGCCGATGGTTGCGGTGAAGTTGGAGTAATTCTTTTCAAAAGCCCTTTCCAAAGCGGACTTTGTGTCAACGGGCGCGCTGCTGCTGCTAGAATCCCCCCCGGAACGGATGAGCTGGATGGACTGGCAGGAGTGTCGTCCGCAGAAGATGAGCTGGAATCTTTGGTGTCGTCGCAACCGGCAAGACCAGCTATGGCCCCACAAAGAAAGATCAGGGTCAGTTTGTTTGCTTTCATATTGTTTTCCTTTCTTTGTTTTTAGTTTTCGGTGATGCTCATGGCTAGTACGCTCGTATCAGCATCGTAGTAATAAGAGATGTTGTGGCTATTGTCCGAAGATACGGCGGAATAGACAACCGCGCTATAGGTAGAGTAATAGGTAGTCGTATAACCGTTATCTTCCAATAATGACGTATATTCGGTTATACACGAAGACGCCAAACCTTCAATATTTATGTATAAACTGCCGTCATTATTGTATTGGATGTAGTAATAAGTGCCGTCCAAATGCGGGATATTGGACAAACCGGTGTAGTGATTTATGACTTCTTCCGGCCAATATGAGTAGCGATAATTGCTGACATATACGTTCATGGCCAACGAATATCCGCTAGCGCTTGTCCCTTGGACGAAGGTGACTATGAGGTTTTGGGTGTCGTTCAATTCCTTGTAACGGAGATAATTGGAGCCGGAGTCTTGGGAAGAGAACCCAGAGGCCGTCAAGACCACGCCATATAGCCTGGCTTCGCTTCCGCTTACTTCGTTGCTTTTGCAATAGATGGTCGTGTAGTTGGTCAACGACGACTTGTCGGTGGAATTTTTCACCGTATACGAATCCGATTCGAAGATTGGCAGCATTTTCAAGCCTTCCTCTCCAATCGTTTCGATGAGCGAGGCATCCACTTCTTCGCTCCAATAGACTTTCTTTTGAGGCGGGACGGATGACGTATCGTCCGGCGGGGCGGACGGCGTCTCGCTGCTATCGACGTTGCAAGAGATCAACAATCCTGCGGCGATTAGCATCGAGGCGATGAATTTCGATTTGTTCATGTTTTGTCTCCTTATCTTTATTTAGCGAGGCGCGATATTTTGATTTCGGCCCCATTGTCATTTATTTCTCCTATTTCGATTTTGAAGTCGAAACGGTCCTTACTATCGTTATTCGCGTAATATTTGTTGAGGGCGTCGTTTTTAGAAGGCATCAAGCTTCTATATGGGCTGGATGAAGAAAGGTCGAAGCTATCTCCTTCAAAGAACAAGCTATCGTCCGGGGATTGGAGCCTGGTTGGTTCGCCGTTCCCCCTATCTTTGAAGCGTATGGCGTTGTAATAAGCCCTGCTGGTGTCTAATACCTTATATTCCGCGGTCGCCACATTCTTTTGCATTATCGTGTTTTGATACAACGCGCCTTCTCCTTTCTCTTCGTCCAAGAATTTGGTGTACCCCGCATGGGCGGTGTTGGAAATCGGGTCGTTGTAGAACTTATTGTAATCGGATTCGTATCTCGCGGACGAATTTATGGCCCTATTGTCGATGTGGGATATCCTCACTCCTCCCTTGGAATATCCTTGTAATCCGTTCCCTTTATAAGGAGATGAATAATCTTCTTTGTTCAATCCAGTCGGAGTGATGTATTCAATCGTGAAATATTCGTCAAACGGAGTCCCGTTGAAATTGTCGTTGGTCAATAAGATGAAGTCCCCGCTTTCTTCAAAGGAAGGCAAGGTGATTGTCTTTTCCTCTTTTACGACAATGGGCTTAGACCAACCCAAGGAGAATTTGGTGAAGGCCGAATGATCGCCGATGTTATTGTCCATCATATCGACGCAACCTAACGGGGAATCGTAGGGAGACAAGGTTGAATAATAATCCTTTAATCCCAATAAATGCCCGGTCTCATGAATGTAGGTGTGGGCGTCCAAATTATCGTCCCCGAATTCATCCATGAAATCCAGTCCCGCTCAAGAGACCATTTTGGCCACGGGGTCATCGACGTTGTGTTTCTTATCGCCGATCAAGTAATTGGACAAGGTTTAAGCCCAGAAACCGTTGATGTCGATATTCGGGTATTTTCTTTCGTAATAGGCGGAATCGTTTGGCATGACCGGCGCGGAATAAATCATCCATATGCCGTCGATGCAGCCATCCTTATCGGAATCGAATTGCTTCATGTCTTGTTCTGGATAGGCGGATTTATACCAATCCAAGGCCAACAGAGAAAGGTTGGAAACCCCCAAATCGTCTCGATAGGCCATGGCTTGGAGTTCTTCGGGAGTCAATCCGGATTCATACCATTGATCCGGCACGACGAAGTTGAGATTCAGCTTGCCGTACGAACTCTTTTGGTAATAAGAAGAAACGCTTTCGAATTTGGGCAAATCCTTGGAATTGAAGCATTTATTTATTCTTTCGAGATTGTCCGCGGTCGCCCTGTCTTCAAACCCTTCGATAGCTACCGGCAAGACCAAGATGTTTATGTTCCCCAAAGATGGGGTGGAATGAGGGCGATATGGATATTGGTCGAAGTCATGGTAGGTGAAATCGATGGTCTCCCCTTTGGTGACGGAGATGGTCTTTTCGCCATAAATCGATTCGAAATCTTTTAGGGAAACCCTTATTTTCGCCTCTCCGACCTTTTTGGCTTTCATATTTCCCTCTTCGTCTATCTCGATGACCGAGGTATCGCTGGAAGAATAGGCAAAGCGGCCATTTTTTATGTCGGTCACCTCGATTTCTATCTTCTTTTCTTCATATAGCGACAGCTCTTTGATCTCGTCGTTGATCTTGATGGTAGACGAATTCGGGTCTATGGATTCCTCGCTGTCATCGACGTTGCATGAAAAAAGAAGGAAGGGAACCAAAGATAAAAACAGCAACTTTCGCTCTTCCATCGTTAAATGTAAAAGTAATCGTGGACGTCTCCCAAGGCGATGTTGATATCGATGTAATCGCGCGTCCCGTCATTTCCAGAATCGAGCTGGATGAAATATTCGTCGTTCATCCAAGCCAAATAATAATCGTCTTCCGAATCATCGACGTATTCGGTGGTGAACCCCATTTCTTCCAGCGAATTCTTGTAGGTAACCACGTAATCCGCGCTTAAGCCATAGACGACGATGCTGACGTAGTTGCCGATGTCGTCGTCATGGAGTTCTGAAGAAGAATAGGTGACGTATTCGCCGGTTATGGGCGGAACGACTACGTCTTTCCCCAAAACATATTCGATCAAGTCCGTAGGCCAAACATATGGGTCGACGGTCACTTCCGAAGTCAAGAACAAGCCCATATAGTCTTCGGCTTCCCCGTCCCCGTCCGTGTCCATTCCGCCATAAAGGCACTGGATATGAAGGGTCATGCAATTATTGAAAGGAATGGAGCAGTCATAGCCAGGATATCCGTTTCCGTAATCTACTTTGGCGACGTTATAGCCTTGTTCGACGGCGGCAAGAGCATACGCTTCAATGCCGGCTTCGATGGCGTCTACGTCTTCATATTCGCAGAGGATGAAGATCATCGGATCTCCGTAATTGTCTTTGGTAACGCCATATTTGGCCCCGAGCGACCCCGTGGCGAATGGAATATCCATCCCATATTGCTTATAGACCGCGGAATATATTTTCTCTCCCCAAGGGGAAACGTATGAAGGGGTGACGCTATTAGAGGAAGGAGAACTTGAATCGCTATTTCCCGATGAAGAAACGTTGTCATTGCAAGCGGCGAGACTAAAAGTAAAAGCTGATAAGATTGCCAGTCCAAGCGTCTTGATTTTCATAGATGCCTCCGATGGTTAAGCTCAGATGAGTCTTAATTGTTTTTATGACGATATTACGTCGCTGACAAATGTCAATTTTTATTATGCGATTTTCGAACAATTTGTTCTATAACCATTAAAGACTTGGGTTTTTAGCCCATTGATGATTTCTCTTCTGCTTTTATGGATAATAATGTGGATTTGATCGAAGACGAGGATAATTCATTGGAGGACTTAGACGATTATGACTTATAAGAAAATGGCATTGATGGGCGGATTGATAACCGCTTTCGCCCTTATTGGCTGCAACAAGAATATCGAAACCGGGGACCTTGGCCTTATCAAGGATTCCAAATTCAATTCCTCCTACGTGAATATGGGAAACGAGGAATTCCAGAAATTGGGCTTTGCTTTCGGCGATTCCTGCGACGTTTATTTCTCCAACGGCAAATCATTGACGGACATTCCCTATTTCGACGGATATTACGTTCGAAGCGATTATCCCCTCATATGCGGTTACCAAGGTTATGAATATGTCCAAATAACCGAGAACAACGGGCCCAACTTCTGGGAGAAATATGAATTGAGCGAATCTTATACGGCGAAGATAAAGCTAAACGAGAAAGGCAAATACAAGACTGAGCAAGACGCTTTCTCGATGCATTATTCCAACGTAAGGACGGATTTCGATTCCGACGAGGAATTCGGGAACTTCAGAGAAATAAGAACCAGCAACATCCTTCCAAATAAGCTATATAGAGGAGCCAGCCCCTTCAACGATTGCTATAACCGCGCGAAATACGTGGATTCGTTGTTGGAACAAAACGAAATCAAATTCATCTTGGACCTCTCCGATTCAGAGGACGATATCGCCTCGTACAAAGAGAAATACGATTTGTCTGATTCATACGCTTTAAAACAAGAGAAGGTCTTCTTGAATATGGGTTCCAACTTCAGAATCGATAGGGATACGGACCAACCCGAACCCAATTTGTTCACCACCTTCACCCAAAGCGATTTCAAAACGAGCTTGGGCAAAGGCTTGAAGGCCATGATTCAAAATAACGGCCCTTATTACGTCCATTGCGTGGAAGGAAAGGATCGCACGGGATTCGTCTGCATGCTGCTTGAGGCTTTATGCGGGGCGAGCTACAAAGAAATGAAAGCCGACTACATGGTCACTTATTACAATTATTTCAAAATCAAAGAAGGGGACGCCAAATACGACGCCGTATGCGAGCTTCGCTTCGACGAATTCATGGAATACCTATCCGGCAGCAAGGATTTGGAAAACATTGGCTACGTCGACTTCGCCAAGGATTATCTAAAGGCTTGCGAGCTCGATGACAATCAGATAAATGCCTTGATCGACAAGCTCACCAAATAAGCTTTCAAACATAAAAAAGCCCGACTCCGTCATGAAGTCGGGTTTTGCTTTGTTTCTCTATTCGGCTGCGCCGGTATTGGGAACCATGTCGATCGAGAAGAAGTAAGTGGTATTCAAATACGATCTGAATGCCCAATATTCGTCGTTGGACCAATACCAATGGCTTTCGGCGTAACGAGCCCAAGTGCCGATGGTTTGCTTGCCGGCGGACATGCCGGTGGCGGCGTTGACGAACGTGGCTTCGAAGGTTC
Source organism: Oscillospiraceae bacterium (assembly GCA_963647095.1). GTDB lineage: Bacteria > Bacillota_I > Bacilli_A > RFN20 > CAG-826 > UBA4951. The sequence goes on from CAVIYC010000017.1 coordinate 8,947, forward strand.
TTCCATACCAAGACGCTTTGTCCCATCTTTCTCTATAGCCGTATCCGTTGCCAAGGGTGAAATAACCGCCTTTGGGGTTTCCTTGGGCAACGCAGGTTAGCCAAGTTGAGGTATCGCCGGTATTTAGTTCCCTTTCGGCTCTGTCGCTGGTGATGACGCGATAGCATTCATCGACCGCATGAGCCCAGTTAAAGCAGGTCTGGGCCGCTTTCATCGAAGCGTCGGAGATGACCCCGACGTCGTTTAGATAATGGATATAGTCGGAATCCGATTCGGTGTCGATGGCTCCGGAAGAACGGAGAAGATTCCATCTGGTGGCGATGCGGGCGTGTTGCAAGCTGCTCAAGCTATAGTGATCGGCGAGGTTGTCTTCGGTGTAAGTGATGTTGATGTTGTACATTTCCAACTTCAAGAATTCCGATTTGACGTCAAGCGTGCAGTGGTTGCCTGGATCGCTGTAGCTGAGGTTGTATTTGGATTGGTACCAACCGCCATTTAAGGTAGCCCCGCTGGTGAATGAATAGGTATCCGGCAATTTCTTGGCATTTTCATAGAAGGTCTTGATGTTTTCTCTGGCCGTTTTGTATTCGGTGCTCATTTCGGTGGAGGAAAGTTCCGCGAATAAGCAAGCCTCGGCGGCACGGGCGGTGTTCATGTCCATGAACTGCATGATGTTGGCGCACAAAGTTCTCAAGGTAGCCTTGATTTCCCCGGCGAAGTTATACATGCACTGGAGACGGTTCATATAAGTGTTCAAGATTGAAATCATGCCGGCCGATCCATTGACTCTCTGAGCCATTTTGATCATTTGGTTGCGATAATCTTGAGCCTCGTCTTTGTTAGCGGAGAAATATTGCTTGGCGAATTGTTCGTAAATCATCGCCGTGACGAAATCGCGGAGATTCTCGGTGTCGATGCCTTCTGGCAAATCGGTTTTCTTGGCGATGGCGGCGTCCACGTCCTTGTCCAATTCTTCCATGAAGCCTTCTTCGACGATGTTGCCGTGTTGGGCTAAATGGGCAACGGCGTTATCAAAAGTGTTGATGGCAAGGGAGAAATTGGTTGGTTCGGTTATGTCTCCCAATGGGGTGGATTGCCATTCCCCGTCGTCGTTTTTGGTCAAATACAAATCGACGGTTTGGGAATTATTTACGTAGTCGCGATAATAGAATCTGACTTCATCGGCCAAGTTGCGGTTGAAATCGTTTATCGGAGCCAAGCAGTTGGTGGCGAAGTCGTTGATGGCGAGGTTCAAGGTATTCAAGTTGGCTTGGTCTACCATGGCCTCGGCCCTAACGATCTCATCGGCCAATTGTTGGGTGTTTCTGTCTATCTTGTCGCTTAATTCATCGATTTTCCTATCTGTTTCCTTAAGCTGATCCAAGATGTCTTGCATGCTGGGTCCGCCCGGCATCAAGCTTTCGGACAAGGTTCCTATGATGCTGAAGATGCCGCTGATGACGGTGACGGGGTTTTCGGTCGCCGCGCCGGCGATGATCATGCCGATGTTGCTGATTATTTGATAAGCGAATTTGCCGCCGTCTCCCCAAGTTATGCCTTTGGTGACGTAAGATTCTTCGAAATCGGCTTGGGGGTCATTCGAATCCAAGCCTTTTTGGTCGGCGGCGCTGACCATGATGTAGTTGGAATCAAGGGTCACGGAGGAAGAGATGAGCATTCCGTAGTTCTTGTCTTTCTCGGCCAAGAAGCTTACTTCGAATCCGTCTTTCCCTTCGGAAGTTTCCACTTCCGTGACGGTGGTGGAGGCGTCTTTCAAAACGGAATAATCCGCATATTCTTTGCCGTTTTCCGACAGCTTTGTGACGGCGGCGTCGATGTCATAGACGATGACGTCGTCTTTGGTCAAATCCGTAGAGAAGATGTCGT